>JAPUEP010000069.1:0-8050 GCA_027492515.1 Hyphomonadaceae bacterium | reverse complement strand
TGTGGCAGATTTGGTCAATCTTATGACCGTGTCTTTCAACCCAAACATTGCCATCGGGATTAAGCATAATTTCAATGACATCAGGGTCTTCAAGAAAATAGCATATCTGCGCACCAAGTTCACGACGGATTTTATCGTGAATGCGAGTGTTGCTAATAGAATTAATTTCTACCATGCTGAATTCTCCTAATGGGAATAAAATACAACTCTAGGTAGAAATAATGATATAAAATATCTTTAGTCAATATTTTGTATCTTAATTTATTATAAATTGTCACACGCTATTTGTTACTCGTTGGTTCTGTGGCAAATTGGTATAAATGTGACCATTTTTTAGGCATTTGCTTTATAATGGAGTGCCTGTGGTTATGATAATTCAGTCTTAATTACATTTTATAAAACGTGTGGCTTTAGATAAGAAACTAATGCCTCTTTTAGTTCTAGAGTGACACCATAATTGATATAGGGTAGATGGTTTAGCAACATTTTTAAGGGTTTTCGGATAACGCTTTTACTATATTTTATTGGGAAACTAGCTTACGTGAGTTGTCTCAGTTATAAAGTCTCCCATTGTTGCAGCGATGTATACTCGAATCAAGGATGTTTTGCTCAAGTTTAATAAGTAGCTATATTTCAGAAAGTCTTAAGTATCTGGTCTATTATTTACTTCATGCTTTGTATTTCTTAAATCTGAAAAAGTTAAGGAGATTATATAGTGAAGAAAAACTGCAAGTTCGTGAGCGTGGTGGGCGAAGAAAACCGCTTCACACTTTTCGGTTTGCGCTTTGACACGGGAACGCTTGGCGTTGGTGGTTGATACTTCAATACCTGGGTTTCGTATAACAAGAGAGCTTAATTTACTTTTAAAAAGGCTTGTTAAGCCACAAAGCATTGTTCCCGATAATGGCACCGAGTTTACAAGCCAAGCAATCTTGAGATGGTGCCAAGAAACTAACAATGTTTGGCATTATATTGCGCCAGGCAAGCCTATGCAAAATGGCTTTGTTGAAAGTTTTAATGGGAGTTTTCGCGACGAACGCTTGAAATAAAATCTATTCTCAACCCTAGACTACGCGAGGTCACCTATCAATCTATGGAATGAAGATTACAATCACAACCGACGACACTCATCTTTGGGCAATAAAACGCCCACAGAATACGCCCAAATGATTTTTAACAAAATTAAACTAGGAAACCTGGCCACATAAGGCAATATGTCTAAAGCAATGCTTTGTCCAAAGTTGGATGAAACTTGGGACTCAGGTCAATAGTTAATTTGCCGCTAGCGGACTTACCATCAAATATTATGTTTAATAGAAAATGTGTAAGCCAAATTCAAACTAACCAGACAAATACGTAAGTTGACTAAAAAATCTTGAATAAAAAGCAAGGCGGCTTGTCACCGCCTTGAATATTATGATTTGCGCAATGTTTTTGCCACAAAGGTTGGCAAAACAATAAGGGTAAGGATTGTCGCACTTATTAGTCCGCCAATCACAACGGTTGCGAGTGGTTTTTGCACTTCTGCTCCTGAGCCATGGGCAATTGCCATTGGAATAAAGCCAACAATTGCCACCAATGCGGTAGTTAATACCGCCCTTAGCCTTGAAGAAACCCCCTCAATCACAGCTTTTTGCGGCTCTAATCCGCTTTCAAGCTTTTGCCGAATTGACTGCATCAAAACCAAGCCATTTAATGTTGCCACACCAGAAACCGCGATAAAACCAACCGCCGCAGAGATTGAAAACGGCATACCACGCAAAAGCAAAGTTAAGGCCCCGCCAACTAAAGCTAGAGGCACGCAGGCAAAAACCACGGCCGCTTCTGCCATTGAGCCAAGCGCCATAAAAAGCAATAAAAAAATCAAAATGCCAACAACGGGGATAACAATTTTTAATCTTGCTTCTGCACGTTGTAGGTTTTCAATCTGTCCACCCCATTCAAGGCGAACCCCTGTGGGTAGTTGGACTTTTTCACCTACTTGCTTTTTGGCTTCGGTAACAAAACCGCCCAAATCACGCCCTCTAATATTGGCTTGCACCACTATGCGGCGGCTTCCACTGTCACGGCTAATTTGGTTTGGACTATCAACAAGGTTTAATTTAGCAACTGATCCCAAATTTATACTTTGTCCGCTTGGTGTCGGCAAGGGCATTGAGGAAAGAATTTCTGGATTGTTCCGTTCATTTTCACCTAAACGGATTGAAACACTGAAACGTTTATCACCTTCAAAAATTTGCCCAACATCGCGCCCTCCGATTGCTGTAGCGACACTTTCGGTAACTTCACTTGCAGGAATACCATAAGCAGAGGCAGTCAATCTATCGACATTTGCCACCAATGTCTGCTGACCACCAATTTGTTCAACCCTAAGGTCGGCAGAACCCTCAATTGAATTTAATACTTTTGAAATTTCATTGGCAGTTTTGGAAATAGTTGCAAAATCTTCACCATATACTTTGATTGCCAAATCGGCACGAACGCCCGAAATAAGCTCGTTGAACCTTAATTCAATTGGTTGGCTTATTTCAAAATTCATACCTAATTGTTTATTTGCGGTTGCTTCAACTTTTTTGATTAATTCTTCCTTTGAAAGACTTGGGTTGGGCCATACTTTTCGGGGCTTTAAAATCATTACCCCATCGGAAACATTCGCTGGCATTGGGTCGGTTGCTGCTTCGGCAGTGCCAGTTTTTGCAAAATAACGTTCAACTTCAGGAAGTTTTAGTATTGCTTTTTCAAGTCCCTTTTGCATTTCAACCGATTGCTCAATTGAAGTAGATGAGATTTTCAACGAAACCATTGCCAAATCACCCTCATCAAGTTTTGGAATAAATTCGCGCCCAAGCATTGAAAATGATCCAAATCCTAAAATAAGCGAAATAATTGCAATCCCAAAAATTTGCTTTGGGCGGTTAATTGCCCATAAAATCGCAGGATCAAGCACAGCTCGCATTCTTTTTATAATAAATGTTTCATGTTCTTCACCATGATTTTTTTCATCAACTTTTGGCTCTTTGACAAAAATTGCAACCATTGCAGGGATAAAGGTAAAAGAGAAAATAAACGCACCCAAAAGCGCAAGCATAACTGTTGCTGCCATTGGTTGGAACATTTTCCCCTCAACACCTTGAAGGGTTAATAATGGCGCATAAACTAACATTATTATCAATTGACCAAAAAGCGTGGGCTTAACCATTGCTTTGGCACTGTGGCTTGCGGCCTCTATGCGTTCTGCGATTGATAAAGAGCGCCCAAGTCTTTGCGCTTTTTGAGAGAGTGCAAGCAATGTTCCCTCTATAACAACAACCGCACCATCAACCAAAAGCCCAAAATCCAAGGCGCCAAGGCTCATTAGATTGCCACTTATATTGAAATACCGCATTCCAATAACGGCGGCTAAAAATGATAATGGAATCATTAATGCGGTTATTATTGCCGCGCGAACATTACCCAAAGCAAAAAATAAAACTGCAATGACTAATAATGCGCCTTCAAGCAAATTTCGCTCAACTGTTTTAATTGTTGAATTTACTAATATGCTTCTATCCATAATTGGGGTTGCTATAATATTAGGTGGAAGCGATTTTCCCAATTCATCAAGTTTTTTTCTTGCTTCTTGTGCAACTGTTCGACTATTTGCACCTGTAAGCATTAGTGCAGTTCCAATTACAACCTCGTGCCCGTTAAGGGTTGATGCAC
The DNA here is from genome assembly GCA_027492515.1 of Hyphomonadaceae bacterium. Lineage (GTDB taxonomy): Bacteria > Pseudomonadota > Alphaproteobacteria > Caulobacterales > Aquidulcibacteraceae > Pseudaquidulcibacter. Next base: position 4,348 of record JAPUEP010000069.1, on the reverse strand, counting down.
CCATTCTTGGGGCTTTCCCAATTGCAACATTTGCAACATCGCCAATTTTCAAAATAAGTCCATTAATTGGTTTAATTGGCGCATCTGCAAGATCATTAATTGATTGAGCTTTGCCGTCAGCACGAACAATTAACGCTTCCCCTGATTTTTGAATGTATCCTGCCCCTGCTTGAGTATTGGCATTTTCAAGCGCACTAGCCAAATCATCAAACCCGAGATTATAAGACTGCATTTTGGCAATATCAGGCGTAACTACATATTCTTTAACATAGCCGCCAATTGTATCAATTCCCGCAACATCTTTGGTGCTGCGCATATGGGGCGCAACTAGCCAATCTTGTAATGTTCTTAAATAAGTTGCCTTTTGAATTGGTGTTGATAATAATTCCCCTTCAGGAGTTAAATAATCATTTTGGTTTTGCCAGCCAGCTTTGCCAATTATAATTTCATTTGCACTCTTGGGCGGCGTAAAATCAAGTGTCCACATGAAAACTTCACCAAGGCCAGTTGTGATTGGTGCGAGTTGTGGTTCAATATCAGGTGGCAGATTTCCTTTTGCTTGATTAATTCTTTCATTTACCTGATTTCTAGCAAAGTAAATATCGGTACTTTCTTTGAATACCGCAGTAACTTGCGAGAAGCCATTTCTGGAAAGCGATCTCGTGCTTTCAAGACCTACAATGCCTTGAAGTGATGTTTCAATAGGATATGTTACCTGCTTTTCAATTTGTTCAGGTGATAATGACGATGTAGTTGTTGTAATGCGTACCTGCTTATTAGTTATGTCAGGAACGGCATCAATTGGCAATTTGGATAGTTGAAATATACCAAAACTTGCTATTGCGGCGGTGAAAATAATTATAAAGGCGCGGAATTTAACCGACGCATCAATGATTTTATCAAACATAGTTACCCCCGCCTATTCTTCTTCCAATTCGCTTTTTGCGAGTTGCGATTTTAATAAAAAGGCGTTCTTAATAACTATTAATTCATCACCCTTGAGGCCATTTATAATTTCAGTTTGCCCATTAAAACTATTGCCTGTAAGCACCGAAACAGCGCGATAGCCTTTGTCTGTTTTAACAAATACTTTCTTTGCATCACCAATGGAATTAATTGCATCGTTTGGCACAATAGGGCGCAGATTTTGTGCGCCATTTTGGGAAACAATACGTGCATTAATTACCGTGCCGACAGCAAGATTTGCCCCCTTGATTTTAGCGCGAATAATAGAATTATTAGCTCCAGCATCAATTCCGGGCGCAATTGCTTTTATTGTTGCGCTCAATAGCTTGCCATCATTTGTCTCAACATTAATTTGAGTTCCGATTGAAACTTTTTCAATAAGATTTGGCGCAATCTGAAATACTGCTTCAGTATTATCAACATTGGTAATTTCACCAGCCATTGAACCTTGCGGAACAAATCCACCGACTGAAATAGGCATGTTATTTACAATTCCTGTAATAGGCGCGCGGATGATAATTGCGCCATTTGCGCTTGGTGCGCCTGCTGCACCTATTTTTGCACGTGCGGCATTTGCGTAGGCCGATTGCGCTGCGACATTTGCATTTGCACTAATTGCACTCGCCTTTGAATTTTCTAATTCGCGGCGGGAAATAACGCCTTTAGCATAAAGGAATTCATCCGAACTATATGCGCTTTGCGCAGCATTTGCACTTGCGCTTGCCATATTCACATTGGCGTTTGCGGCTCGTGCATCAGCAACGATTCCTGCACCTTCCGCGCTAATAATTTCGAAAAGTGGCGTGCCTTTGTTTACAACTGATCCAGCCGCAACATAGACGCGCGAAATGCGCCCAGAAATTGGCGCGCCTACCATTATTTTTGCTTCTGGTGCCGCCATAACGCGCCCCAATATGCGAATTTCACTTCCTGTTCCGAAATTTATTTTGGCGGTTTCAATACCTGCCGACTTTGCATCATTATCGTTTAGTTCGACAATGTCGCTTGCCTCAATGTGTTCTTCTTTTGAAGTAGTTTCTGTGGCTTTTGTATTTTGAGATTTGTTATCATTTTTGGGAAGCGTATAGCCAATACCCAACGCGGCAATAACGGCAATAATGCTTATTATATATGACTTATTTTTCATTTTTCACCTCAAATGGAAGGCGGTTTTCAATATAGGAGAGTTCGATAATTGCATTCGCACGTTCAAATTTCGCAACGCGCAATTTGTCTTTAGTACTGAATAATTCATTTCGTGCTGCTTGAACTTCTAATAAGCTGATTTTACCAGCTCTTAGCCCGATTTTTGATAAATCATAGACTTCTGCTAATGGCGCAAGGTTATTGTTTAATTGTACAATTTCACGGCTTTTTGCATTGGTTTTGGCAATAAGTGCCAATCTTTGCGCTTCTGTTGTACGGACAAAATTATCGATTGCAAAAGAGTTTGCGCTAGATTGTAAATTCCGTTGCGATAAAACTGCTTGATTTTTACTGCCAAGTGAAATTGTAACACTTAGGCCGCCAACCATGCTTATTGCATTGTCGGCCGCATGATGACGTGCACCGATATATGCGCCAATATTAGGTTTGGTCTCTGCTTTTGCAATTTCTATAGCTGCTTTACTGATTGATTGTTTTGAAACTAGCAATTGGTATGTTGCATTATTTGCAATGTTAAAGTCGCCAAAATTTCCCAATTTCTCCATTAAGATAATTCGTGGATTAATCGCACCATTATATTGGGATATAATTGCTAAATTGTTCTTTGAATTGGCAATTTCATTTTGTAATTTTATTTTTTCCAATTGCGCATTTTTCAAATCCGCTTGGGCTTGTAATTGCCGAAGTTTTGGTTCTCTACCGCCTTCGACTAAAAGTGATATAAAGCCCAAATCTTCCTTTGCCGCCGCTACTTTTTCGTCTTCAAGATTTGATTGGTAATTTGCATTTTCAAGCGCAAGCCACAATATTGCAATATCTCTTATATACTCTTGCTTTTTAACTGCTATCTCTTGTTTTGAAGATTGAGCAAGTGATTTCGCATAATTTATATTTGCTTGTTTACGGCCAAAAAGTTGCAAATCTTGTGAGACTTGCAATGTTGTTTCTGCAGAGTTTAAGCCTTTATAAGGTGAAGAACCAAAGAAGTTTTCAACCCCCATTGATATTACAGGATTTTGGCGAGATGAGGCAATTTTCACCTCAGCTTCATTTGCAAGAGAAATGGCATTTAGCTGGGCGTTTAATGGAAGAGTTTCAAAATTTTCTATTAAACCCTTTAGATCGATTGCCTCTTGTGCATTTACCGTTATTGGTTGCGAAATTGCGAAAAGCAACAACGCGCAGCTACCATAGGCAGCGTAAAAATTTTTATTAGACATGATTTTTCCGTTAGTTGTTTGATTTATTAATTAAAAAACAAACAGCTAAACGCGCGGCGGCCTAATTAGCTTTGATGATAAATCATAGGAAAGTGGCGCAATATAAAATAGTTCTATTGTTTCAGTTTTTAACAATGGCGAAGTATTAATTGTAATCGCTATATAAAAAATACTATTATAATGGTGGCATGAAGAGTGGAAACAAATGCCACCACTATGCCCAATTTCTGAAGCTTTCTCGGTATCGTGCGAAGCATCAATCAATTGAGTTTGACTGAATTGTGCATTGTATAATTCTTCCGCGTGAATATCGGACGCAGAAAATACCGAAAACAGCACTGCAATCGCCATAAAAATGGCGGCAATAAATCTTGAAATATTCATTATTGAATGCTGCATAATCGTATAAATATCTTGATTTTATTGAAATAGAATTAATTTTTAAATTGCATTTTTTGTATTCGGACGGCATTAAAAATTGCAAGTAACGCCACACCAACATCTGCGAATACGGCCTCCCACATTGATGCCATACCACCCGCACCCAGTATTAGCACGATTATTTTCACCCCAAATGCAAGGCCAATATTTTGCCAAATAACGTTTTTGGTTGCTTTTGAAATGGCAATTGCAGTTGCAATTTTTGATGGCTGGTCGGTTTGTATTATTACGTCTGCGGTTTCAATTGCAGCATCGGCTCCAAGACCGCCCATTGCAATACCAATATCTGCAAGCGCAAGTGCAGGGGCATCATTAATGCCATCGCCAACAAAGGCAATTATTCGTGTTTTGTCTTGCTTTAATTCTTCAATTTTTTTGACTTTATCTTCAGGTAGTAAATCACCAAATGCGTTTTTAATGCCCAGCCCATTTGCAACTTCTTTGGTTATTGCGCTTTTATCGCCGCTTAGGACAAATATGTCTTTTAGTCCTAATTTTGATAAATTAGCGATTGCTGATTTTGCGTCCTCTTTTGGGGCATCGGCAACAATTAC
>JAPUEP010000068.1 GCA_027492515.1 Hyphomonadaceae bacterium | reverse complement strand
ATTAAATACTCCCGAACTATCTGAATTTGAGTGATTTTCGTGGAATTTTAAATTCATTCAAAAATATGCACTAAACCACCTAATAAAGCTCATTTCCGCAATTAACCGCCATAATCAGCAATTACGCAAATTGTTTCAATTATTTGGGGAATCGGGTCGAAATCTTGGGAATTTGTGGCAAATTGTAGGGCAAGATGTGTAATGTAGGCCTACAAATGGAATTTGTACTTCCCATTACTTAGTAATGGTTATTCGCATTCTGCTCAACGCTTATCTTGCTTTGGCAAGATTGTAAAAGGCTGAAGACAATTTGCGAAGTGACAGTTTAATTTGCCAGAAGGGCGGTGGTTAGATGAAATCTGAAACAGTCAATCGGGAGAAAAGTTTGCGGGTTTATCTGAACGATAATGACCGTAAAATAATTGAGCAAAGGGCAAATGATAGCAACCTTTCGATTAGCGCATATATGCGCAAAGCTGGTCTTGGGCTTAGGCCAAGAAGTGCTCTTGATAGAGCTGCGGCGATCGAGCTTCTTAAAGTTAATGGCGACCTTGGGCGCTTGGGTGGGTTACTAAAACTCCGGCTTAGTGAAGGCGGTAGATACGATGCTGCGGACATTCGCGATGTGCTTAAAAAAATAGATAGCGCCATGGATGAAATTCGAAGAAAGGCGGCTTCAGTTTGATTGCTAAACGCGTTACCAAAAAAGTAAATACTTCAAGTATTTCAGTCTTGGCTGGATATATTGTTGGCCTTCCTGAAACGCGGCAACCACAAGATTGGCCGCCTTTGATAAATTATATCACAGACGCTGTGAGTGATGGCGCAAGGGTGGATTTTGTGAGGGTCACTAATTTGCCAAGTGATGAATTGCGTGACGCGGTTTTGGCAATGATGATTACCCAGGATATGAATACAAGGTCAAAGACCGATAAGACCTATCACATGATATTTTCTTTTCCCCATGGTGAAAGACCAAGTCGAGAAATCTTGAAAGATATTGAAGATAATTTAGTGGCTTCAATCGGGCTAAAAGAGCACCAAAGGATATCGGCGGCCCATGACGATAAAGAGCATTATCATGTCCATGTCGCTATCAATAAAGTGCATCCCAAAACCTTTAGGAATGTCGAGCCTTTTTACGATAAAAATGCCCTAATGCGGACATGTACTGAGCTTGAGAAAAAGCATGGGTTAATGATCACCAATCATGGTGAATTGGCGGAGGCGCAAACGCATAATCATGAGGCGAATTTTGAAAGTCAAAGTAACATTCAAAGTTTACATTCGTGGATAAATTCCAATGCCAAGGAACAATTAATTGAAGCATGTGCAACTTCAAGATCTTGGGAAGAATTTCACTCCAAAGCAAATGAGCTTGGGTTAGAGTTAAAATTGCGCGGGGCTGGGATTATTATAAAAGCGGTGGGGCAGGAAGTGGCTGTGAAAGCCAGTTCAATAGACCGAGGGCTATCGTTCAAATCTCTGACAAGCAAATTTGGTGAGTTCAAGCCGCCAGAAGCTCCTCAGAAGGGCGTGGCAATCAAAACCTACGCCAAGTCGCCTAAAATTGATAAAGCGCCCGTTGCCGCCTTGTTCGCGCAATTTCAAGCGCTAAGGGTGGAAGCAATCGCGAAACGGCGCGATGCTAAGGAGGACTTGCATAATAAGCGAGATACGGCGGCACAGGTCATCAAAACTGCATTTGAAACCAAGAGAACCCTAATTAAAACTAATCGCCTTTTAGGGCGTATAAATAAGAAATTGGGATATCAGAAGTTGGCGTTAGAACGCGCGCAAATTTGGCAAATTCATAAAAATACTTATGCCAAAGAAAAGAAGGAAATAGAGAACGCAATTCCATTGCCGACATGGTCTGAATTCCTTCAAACCGAAGTCAAAAATGGCAATGAAAAGGCGTTGGAAGCTTTGCGAACAAACGAACGAAATAATGATCGCTTTTCGCGTAATATTCTTGATTGCGACGGGGTAGCCAAGGCTAAGAATATTATTCTTAAAGATTTGAAGCCAATCGTTCGTAAGAATGGCGACGTAATTTATTTTGTAAAAGATGGCGGCAAAGTTCTTGATACAGGCAAAGCCGTCAATGTTGAGGCGGTTTCAACGGGTGCAGCATTTCTCTCTCTATCATTGGCACAGGAAAAGTTTGAGGGTAAGGCTTTGCGCATTAATGGAAATGATGCCTTTAAGCGTGAGATTGTTATGGTTGCGGCATCCAAAGATTTTAGGATTAGGTTTGCCGACAAAGCGATGAATGATGCGGTGGATATGCTTAAAGCTGAAAAATCAAAAGCTAAAGCACACCAATCCGAATTTTACCACACAAAATCAAAACCTATAAATCGTAAAATAAAACCAGTAAAGCGAGGTCGCTAATTACTTGGCCTAATTTTTGCGTTGTTCTTCATAATTTTCTTTTTTGAATTGGAATGAAGCAGATATGTAAATTGGAGGCAAAGTATGGCAGCACATAATGAAAAGCCAAAATCTTCATTTGGAGCCCTAATCGGCATACCATTGTTGCTCACCTATCTTTTGCTTTGCAATTCATACGCTACCCAATATCTCGCCGAAAAATTAGGCCACCAATCTACTCTTGGAAATCATATTTGGCACCAATTTTATTTTCCATTCAATTGGCTGATTTGGGCTTTTAAATTTGGTACTCAACATCAAAAGCTCTTCACTGTTGTTGAATTATATTTGGCGTTAGCCTTGATAGCTGGTTTTGTTACCTATGCGTTGTCTATGGGGCTGAATTCCAGAAAGCCGCGTCAGCATGATGGAATTCATGGAACTGCACATTGGGCAGATGAGAAGGAAGTTAAGGCAACTGGCTTATTAAATTCCAATGGCGGTGTTTATGTTGGAGGTTGGACCGATAAAAAAGGTAATATAAATTATCTTCGCCATAATGGCCCTGAGCATGTATTGCTTCTTGCACCCACTCGTTCGGGTAAAGGTGTAAGCCTAATCGTGCCGACATTATTAAGTTGGGGTGAAAGTTGCGTTGTTCTTGAGAGCAAGGGTGAACTGTTCAAGATGAGCGCGGGATGGCGTGCGCAACATGACAATAATGTTGT
>JAPUEP010000067.1 GCA_027492515.1 Hyphomonadaceae bacterium | reverse complement strand
TTTGCATTGAATAAGACGTGCGATTGGTGTGCCGCCTTCGGTGCGCCCAAAAGTTTTTAGGGTTTCGTAATTGGTGGCGGCGCTTCGGCCCTTGGTTGAATCATTGTCAATCACCGTCATACGCTTGCGATTTGCGGGGTCGCGGGCAATGCGTGCCTCTATTCGCCCTGTTGCTTTAAGTGGGTGTTTTGGCGCGCCAACCACGAATGCGTGATAAAGCCTATCAATCGTGCGATTTTGGAATTGATGCCCAAGGCTTGTCATGGCAAAGGCGCTTTTGCAAACCACCATAACGCCCGATGTATCCATATCAAGGCGATGAACAATCCCGGGGCGCCCCGTTGCGCCAATTTTCTTTAAATCATCACCGCAATGATAAAGCACGGCATTGACCAATGTCCCCGTCCAATTGCCCGGTGCGGGGTGGCATGAAAGCCCTGCGGGCTTATCAATAACCAATACATGTTCATCTTCAAATAATATTTTTAGCGGGATGTTTTCAGGTTCGGGGTCACATGGCGGGGGCGCGGGAACTTGGATACTATATTTTAAACCCGCCGCCTTTACCTTTGCCGAAACATTGGTTTGCAATTTACCATCAATGGCAACAAGGCCTTTTTCAACCAATTGCTTTATGCGTGAGCGTGATAAAAGCGGTAATTCGTCCGCCAAGAATTTATCAAGGCGCTCACCGATTGCGCTTTCGTTTGAGATTATTTCGTGAAAGTGCGCGCCTGTTTCTTCAATTTCATCAATTTCTTCGAATTCAGGCGTCATGACAATTTATATAAGGCCTTTTTGCGCGAATAATTCATTCAATTCGCCTGCTTCGTACATTTCACGAACGATGTCACAGCCGCCAATAAATTCGCCTTTTACATATAATTGCGGAATAGTTGGCCAATTTGAATATTCTTTAATGCCCTCACGAATGCCCATATCCATCATTACATTGATATCTTTAAACGGAACATTTACCAAATCAAGAATACGCACCACCGTTGCCGAAAATCCGCACATTGGTTGGTCTGCATTGCCCTTCATGAAAAGAACAACATCGTTTGATTTAACTAAATTATCAATTTGGCTTTGAACGTCTGACATTTTAAACTCCGATTGTTGTTAGTTAGGATTCAAAGGCCAATTTAGCAATAGCAAACCCCAAATATAAAGCATATTTCCATAATTAATTTGGTTAAAATTAACAATTGTTTCCTTTCAATTATTTGAATTTGCATTATTATAGTTTCAAATGGGGTTTGAAATGAAACATGGATTTTTTCTTTGTGCTTTTGTTATTTTGTGTGGCACAAATCTTAATGCGCAAAATGTGCAACCCAATTTGAACGCCCAAAACAATGGAACAATTGACGCATCAAAACCCATACTTTCTTTTAGCGGTACGCATTATGATTTGTTGAATTTTGAAATTCCAAAGGGCAAAATTCTTATTGTTAATGTATCGGCAAATGGATTTGCACCATTTTTAGAAATTGGAAAAATTAAAGCGGGCGAAAATTGTACCGATTGCAATATTGGCGGCAATGATGCCAAAGGGGCAATTTTTGCAAAATATTATTCACAAAGCGGTGAAAAAATTCAAATTAGAATTTCTGCAAATAGGCCCGAAAATTTTGGCAATTATGCGATAAATACCAAATTAATTGATTATATCGAACCGCCACCTAAAACCATCAATTTCCCCGCAAAAATAAGTGGTAAATTATCTTTTGATGATGCGAATGATGTGGATTTTCTGTTTAAAGATGCATATTTGGTAAAGCTTTCAAAAGGGCAATTAATCGATATTGATTTAAAATCAAATGCATTTGACCCAATGCTTGAAATTACCGATCCAAATGGAAAAATTATAAGTGATGACGATAATGGAAGCGGTAAAAATTCTTTTTTAAATTATAAAGCGCAAATTGCGGGTAATTACAAAATAGAAGTAAAAACCAATGATTATAATTTGGGTGATTATAATCTTACGCTTTCAACACCAAAAGCGAAAACACCAAATTTCATTTCACCAATTGAAATTGGCCAAACTATAAAATCGCATATTGATAAAAATGATTTAGTTGTTGAAAATGGCGATAATATAATTGCCAAAAACTATAGTTTTGCGGTTCAAAAAGGGAAATCATATTGGGTTTTCGCAAATTCAAATGATTTTGACCCCTTTATAGAGATTGGTAAAAATAGCCCAAATGGATTTAATTCAATTGCCAATGATGATGATAGCGGTAAGAATAATGGCGCGATTATTTTATATAAAGCCCAATCAAATGATAAATTAATTGCCCGTATTCGCCCCACTTTTGGAAAAGGCGTAAAGGCAAAATTCGGAACATTTGATTTTGCAATCAAAGAAGCAACAATTGCGCCAAACCCAACAAATTATAATATTTTGAACCTTTCAGGCACAACAAATGGAAAATTAAAAGATAATGGCGCGCGTGATGTTAATAATTATCTTTTCGATTTTTATAAATTGCCATTAAAAGAAAATGATAGAATTATCATTTCCGCCAATGCCCAATTTGATAGCGCGATTGAAATTGGAACCATGAATAACGGAAAATTTGACGCTTTAATTAAGGATGATGATAGTGGTGGCAATTTTAATCCATCCACCCACTTCCGCGCCAATGCTTCGACTGATTATATTGTAAAAATTCGCGCCAATGAGATTTTTGATAATGGCGATTATCAAATTATAAATACATCAATTCAAGATAATGCGCCAATAATTAAACCAATTAATATTGATGATGAAATAAGCGGGAATTTGAATATCAATAGTTCATCATTTGGATATAAAGACACCCCTTATGAGCTTTATATTTTTGATGCCAAAATGGGTGAAACATATTCAATTTCAATGTGGTCAAAAGAATTTGATACATTGATTGGCATTAAGCCAGATGGCGCAAATGATTTCAAAGAAAATGATGATGCACGCGATAACCCAAATGCATCAATAATCGAATATAAAGCCGATATGGACACAAAAATACTTGTGCGTGCCGCAGGGTTTAAAGGCGCGAAATATGGAAATTATTCATTGAAAATCACAAAAAAATAGGGGCAATTAATGCCCCTTTTTCTATTTGATGCCGAAG
>JAPUEP010000066.1 GCA_027492515.1 Hyphomonadaceae bacterium | reverse complement strand
CTCCTCAAGACAGACTCTACCATTTTCTGGATGATTTCTAGGGGCTCAGGTCAGTTCATATTTCTTGCGAATTTTTAGCCCAGGTAAAATTCTTGCAACTGTTGCAACTGGCGCAATTGTATTGATTTTGATTTCAGCAAATTCGACAGGTGTTGTTTCAGGTTATTCATTATTGGCAATTGGATTGATGAATTCAATCATGTTTCCAACTATCTTCAGCCTTGCCTGTGAAGGTCTTGGAAAACGCGCTGCGGACGGTTCGGGTATTATTTGTGTGGCAATTGTTGGTGGGGCGATTATTCCACCGCTTACTGGTGTTGCTGCCGATATGACACATAGTATTGCGCTTGCGCTTACAATCCCTGCGATTTGTTATGCGCTTATCGCGGCATATGGTTTTTATGCACGAAAACCCGCACTTGCGTAAAATCAAATAAATAATAAATCCAAAGCCCCTCATATTTTTGAGGGGCTTTTTTATTTATAGTCCTTTGATTTTATTACTAATCAGTAGCTTTGCCAAAGTCAGTAGCTTTGCCAAAGATAGTAAAATTAAATTGCCATAATCAAAAGCACGGTATATTCATTTTAAATAAAGGGGAAAATTAATGGGCAAAAAAATTGATATTTTCACTGAACCAGAGGATGTAGATTCAGATACATTGGCAAATTTAGGGCCATTAGTTAATCTTGCAGGCACATGGGAAGGCAAAAAGGGCGTTGATGTAAGCCCGAAAGAAGATGGCCCCGAAACCCGCAAATTTAAAGAGCGAATAATCATGGAGCCAATTGACCCACAAGCCAATGGCCCACAGCTTTTTTACGGCCTAAGATACCATATCAAAGTTAATACAGATGAAGAAGCAATTACATTCCATGACCAAGTTGGATATTGGCTTTATGAACCTAAAACTGGTTTAATATTGCAAACAATTGCTATTCCACGCGGCCTTGTTGCTATTGCATCGGGGCATGCCAAAAAGGGCGATAAGAAAATCAAACTCAGTGCAAAGCGCGGTGAAACCGAATATGGGATTTGCGCCAATAGTTTCCTTGAAATGGCATTTAAAACCGAAGAATATTCAATCGAAATCACATTTAATGATGATGGTACATGGTCATATGTTTCCGATACAATGTTAAAAGTAAAAGGGCAAAAAGAGCTTTTCCGCCATCGTGATACCAATACATTGAAAAAAACCGCCGAACCAAAACCAAACCCATTGGAAGTTATTGAAGGCGATAAATAAAGAACCGATGATTTGCGATTTGATTTCTAAATTCTTCAATAAATAATAGGCTCATTTATATTTATAAAATCAGCTTCATTTTCAATTGAAACTGGCTTTGCGCCAATTGTTTTTAAAAAACTATAGACACTAATTCCTTTATCGCTTGCTTTAATTTTTGTTTCTAAAGCTGAAATATTTGCAAGCGGAATTTGCGCGCATAATGGGTAATCGCGCTGTCCACTATAAAAACTTGCCGCCTCATTATCAATAAGGCGTTTGACATAATTATCGGGCAATAATGGCATATCGCAAGGAGCGGTAATATAAATTATATTGCGGTTTTCAATTGCCATTTTTTGCCATGAATATTTCATCCCCGCCAACACACCGCTCATCGGGCCACGATTTTGAAATTCGTCAAATACTATTTCAAGACCGAGTTTTTCTAATTGTTCGATTATGGGGTTTTGGGGGCTGTTGAGTGATAAAATAATTTCATCGCATTGTGGTTTTAAACTTGTTATAGCATGTTCAATAAGTGGTATATTATTATATAAATACAATGGCTTATTGCCACCAATTCGCTTACCATGTCCGCCGCATAATATATTTAAGATGACATAAGGTTTGGTCATACAAACTAATATAAATAGATTTTATAAAGATAGCCAGTGGCACTTTGGATGCAAAATTTTCAAATTACCTAATTTAAAAAACCAAATAAAATTTTTTTTCTTCGCCTCAAATATATGGGTTGACACCAATCCTAAATTGGATAATGTAAAAACCTAGTGATAACTAGTAAAATTATGAGGTTTAAAATGTCGCAAAATAATCCAGTTAAATTTCGTAATTCTTACTATAGAAAATTTGGCATATTTGCCTTTGCACTTTGCGGCCTAATAAGTGTGAATGCAAATGCAGAGGGGCAAAATTTTTCAGCGCAAATTAAATATACCGAATATGGTATTCCCCATATTAATGCCAAAAATTTGGCTGGCGCGGGTTTTGGTTATGGCTATGCAATGGCGCGTGATAATTTATGTGCCGTTGACGAAAAGATGGTCACACTCGCGGGTGAGCGAAGCCAAACAATGGATCCAGACGGTAAATATCTTGATTTATTCGCAGGTGGGGAAGTTATAAATTATCAATCTGATGCCGCTTATAAATATATATTATCTGATGAAACCGTAAAATATACAAAGAATGGCGCATCAAAAGATGTTCGTGATTTAGTTGCGGGCTATGTAAGTGGTTTTAATAAACATATTGCCGCAAAAGCATTAAATGGCGAAGATTGCCGAAGCCAAAAATGGTTTCGCCCAATAACAGAGGATGACATTTGGCGCCGCATCGCCCAAGTTCCATTATTAGAAACTAGTGCCGGCGTATTTCGCGAAATTATAAATGCCACCCCACCAAATCAACAGGCAAATCTTACAAAAATAAAACTTGCAAATTTGCCAAAAGACCAAATTAGCCATGGTGCATCAAATGCAATGGCATTTGGAAAAGAAGGTGTTGAAAATGGTGTCGGTGGTCTAAGTTTTGCCAATCCACATTATGCATGGCATGGAACAGAAAGATTGCATGTCTTTCATATGAAAGTTCCGGGGAAAATTGATGTATTTGGTGCAACCGCCTATGGATTACCATTCCCAATGCTTGGTTTTACGCCAAATGTTGGTTGGGGCATTACCCACACAACGGATAAAAGGTCAACTTTATATGAATTAAAACTAGATCCAAATAATCCAAAAAACTATCTTTATGATAATGTATCAATTCCACTAAAACCACTAAAAATTTCGATTAATACGAAAAATGGTGCGCGTGAACATACTTTTTGGCTTTCACAATTTGGGCCTGTTGTAATGGGTGCGGCTTTACCGTGGAATAAAGAAAATGCATATGTTTTTGCTGACCCTGAACGTAAAAACAACCGCTTTGCAGATACATTCTATGGCATTGCAAGTGCAAAAAATGTTGGCGAAATCAAAGATGTGCAATTGAAAAAAATGGGTTCACCATGGTCAAATGTTACTGCGGCGGATAGTTCGGGTAACGTCTTATATTCCAACATAAGCGTAACAGCGAATATTACAGACAAACAATTGAATGATTGCGTCGTCACATCAAAAGCAAAACAATTTATGGATTATGATGTTACGGTGCTTGACGGTTCGCGCGCATATTGCGCGTGGTCAATTGATAAAAATGAACCTTATGAAGGCATTATTCCATCTAAAAATCGCCCATGGTCAATTCGCAAAGATGTGATGTTTAATTCCAATGATAGCCATTGGTATCACACCCTAGACCAAAAAGATAAAAGTGAGAATTTTGCAAAAGTCATTGGCCCAGAAAAAACCACACGGGGCGAAAGAACACGCGTTGCCGCTTATTATGCAAAATCAATAATCAACGGTAGCGAAATAACAGGCAGCAAAGGGGCAACACCTTTAAAGTTTGAAAAACTTTTCTTTAGTGCACACAATATTACCGCCGATATGATTGTCGATGATTTGGTAAATGATTGCACGCAAAACCCAAAAGCTAAATCGGCAAAAGGGCTTGAAATTGATATTAAAGAAGGCTGTGAAGCGCTTAAAAATTGGGATAGGCGCGATACTTTAAATTCACGCGGTTCGGCATTTTTTGCGCAATTCTTAAGTTATTTGGATCAAGTTCCAATGACTGGTTTTGCGCTTACGGATAAATATTGGCGCGTTCCATTTGATCCAAATGATCCAGTAAATACACCGCGCGGCTTTATTTCAACCGATGAAACCCGCGCAGCTTTTGCCGAAGCGACAATCGCTTTTGCGCAATTGGGTGTAAAGGCTGATGCAAAATTGGGTGATATGCAAAGTGTTACACGTGAAGGCGTTACATATCCAATTTCTGGTTCGCGCTATTCATATCATATGACGCGCCCAATGGCTTATGCGCCGCTAAAAGGGATTACGGAAATTCGAAGTGGCGATTCATACATTCATGATGTTGCAATTAAACCAAGCGGCGTAAGTGGAAGATTTATTGTAACTTATTCACAATCAACAAATCCAAAATCACCACATTTTTCGGATTTTACAAAAATTTATTCCCAAGAAAAATTTGCCGATGTCTATTTTTCTGATGAACAAATTTCAAAAAACCAAATTGGTGAAACTGTGAACATTGTTTCAGATAAGAAGAAGTGAGCCAATTTATATGGCGTTTTATAAAATAATTTCGGCGGCGTTTGTAATTATATTAATTACAATTTTTGGAACTTTTTTTATCCAAAGCCGCCCAAATTATAAAGTATCACAATGCCCATTATCATTTGGTGAAAATCAAAAAAATATTGAATGTGGCATTTTAAGTGTTTTGCAAGATGATTATAATGTCTTTGGTCAAAGGCTTACAATTCCTATAATAATTGTGAAAGCAAAAACACAAAAGGAAAATCTTGCGCCTGTAATATATATTCATGGTGGGCCAGGCGGTGGGGTTCTAGAAGATTTACCAGAAAAACTAAATTCCCCAATGGGCAAAGAATTGATTGCCCAAGACCAAGATTGGATATTTTTTGACCAACGCGGAACCGGGCTTTCCTTTCCAAAATTAGATTGTGGGAATATCGCACTTAATGATGCGGGGCCGCAATCGATGGAAGTGGTTGGAAATCTGCAAAACTGTGCCGAAAAGTTAATAACTGGCGGCATTAAGTTTGAAAATTATAATTCTCAATACGTAATTAAAGACATAAAGTCTTTGAATAGTGTGCTTGGGATTAGAAAATTCAACCTTTATGGTAATTCATATGGAACGCGTATTGCGATGCGCGCGGCGGATGAAAAATTAACTGGCCTTCAAGCAATATTATTAGATTCGCCATGGCCGCCAGAAGCGTCATGGACTGCTTATGGGCCCAAATGGGTGTCTGAAGCTGTAAAATTGGTTCTTGAAAATTGCGAAATCCAAGAAAAATGCGCCAAGCAACATAGAGGTTTGCAAACAAGATTTTATAATTTCATGAATGAAATAGTTCAAAACCCAATTACAAAAAATGCAAATTCTTATGATGCAAAATTGATTTCACAATATCTTATGGATGGGCTGTATGATGGTGAAATGGTTGCCAAAATGCCAAATGATTTAGAAAATATTATTAATGGCGATTATTCAAAACTTGATGAATATAAAAAAAATAATGGCGCAAATTACGATGAAGCGCATCATATCGCATTTTTGTGCAATGAAGAATTGCCGTTTGAAGACCCAAAAATCAGCCTTGAAAATTCTAAAGATGATCCAATTGCAATGGCAGTTGCCCAAACTATGGTTTTATATTTCAAAACCTGTTCGTCATATAATAATGCCAAGCCTAAAATTGTTGAAAATAGCGCCGTAAAATCTGATATACCTGCATTATTTATGGCGGCGGGTATCGACCCTGGATGCCCCGCATCACTTTCTATCAAGGCTGTAAAAGATTTTTCAAAAGGGCAAATTCTTATCATGCCATTTTCAACCCATCAGCTTGCGGTAAATAGTGAATGCGCAAGAAATGTAGCGCGTAAATTTTTAACCTCGCCAAATGAAAAACTTGATTTATCATGTGCGAAATCTGAAAAAGAAAAAATTGATTTTTACGATGCTGAATAAGAATGGATAACATGATGCGCAATGAAAATTTTCCCCAAGAATTGCCTTATGTTCAAACTGTTTGTGGGAAAATTTCGCCTGATTTGCTTGGCCCAACTTTAATGCATGAACATGTTTTGGTGGATATTCGCCCGCCATCAATGCGTAATGTGGCGCAAATTGGCAAAAAAATTACTTTAGAGAATAGATTTACCTGCGATTATGGCGAGGTATGGGCGCCCGGTAATTATGTTTTAAATCAACAAAATATTGCCATTAACGAACTTGAAAAAATGAACTTATCAGGCGGTAAAAGCATTGTTGAATTAAGCTGTGGCGGCCTAAACCCTAATCCAAAAGGGCTTCAAAAAGTATCACAAAAAAGCCAAACTAATATAATCATGGGCTGTGGCTATTATGTTGAAGAATATTTAGACACCAAATTACACAATTATTCCCAAGATGATTTTGCCCAAGAAATGATTGACCAAATTCAAATTGGCGCATGGGGAACAGATATTAAAGCCGGGATTATTGGCGAAATCGGCTGTCAATCACCATGGACAAGACTTGAACAAACTATAATGCGCGGCGCAATAAAGGCACAAAAAGTTACTGGTGCAGCATTAAGTATTCACCCCGGGCGAAATGAAAACCAGCCGCAAGAGATTGCCAATTTTTTAATGAAAAATAATGCAGATATGTCACGAAATATCATGAGCCATGTCGATAGAACGATTTTCGATGAAGAAAGACTTTTCAAACTTGCCGATACTGGCATTATTATTGAATTTGATTTGTTTGGAATGGAAAATTCATTTTACAAATTAAACCTTGAAATCGATATGCCAAATGATGCAATGCGCCTTAAGACAATAAGAAAATTGATTGATAGGGGGCATTTAAAGCAAATCCTTATTTCGCATGATATATGTTATCAAACCCGCCTTTGTTGTAATGGTGGTCATGGCTATGGGCATATTTTTAGGAATGTTATTCCAATGATGTTGCGCCGTAATTTCACCCAAAATGAAATTGATACGATAATTGTTGAAAATCCAAAAAGATTACTAACTATTACACCAATTCCTTCTTAAATTTTGATGCAAAAATGAACAGCCCAATCAATGCAATTGGTGTTGTTGCAATCGGCAAAATACTCATTGAAAGGCCAATTGATGCATCGCTATGGAAAATATAATCGGTTGCAAAAGCTACAAAAAACGGCCCAAAAGTAAGCCCAATAAGATTTGATATAAGCAAATAAATCGATGTTATTTGACCACGATATTTAGGCAAACTTATCAATGCCAATACAGCAGAGGCCAGACCATAAGGGAAACTTTGCCCAAAAATCAAAAATATTGAATAAAATAATGCACTATTCAAATTTGGCGCATTTGCATAAAGCGGCGCGGCAATGCTTAATGTGATGATCGCAATAAAAATAAGGCCAATTATGCCATTAATATTATTTTGTTTAACAAATTTATCAAACAAATAACTTGATGTACAAACCGCTAATGGCCCTACAAAAAGCATTATAAGGCCAAGATTTATTCCCGCTTGCGATGTTGTTATATGATGAACACGCACCAAAAGGCTTGGCATCCATGAAATTGTGCCATAGGCCAAAATTGTAATAGCGGTGAAAACAATTATATGACCGACGTATAATAATGGTTTTGTCGCAATATATTTAAAAATTTCGGCAAAACTTATATATTCTTTATTCTGCGCTCTGGTTTCATCTTTGATGAATAAAAGAACGAATGCCAAAATAATTCCAGGAAGGCCAACCAAAATAAAAACCATTCGCCACGGCGTTAGCCCCAAATTTAAACTGGATATAAAGTTTGAATGTTTTTCAAGCAGACCAAGTAGGCCGCCGCCCGCCAATAATGCCATCGCGCTTCCAATAAAAATGCCCGATTGAAAAACCCCCAATGCACGTGCGAGTAAGTTTTTTGGAAATTTTTGACTTAATAATGACACTGCAGCAGGGGATAATGTTGCTTCGCCAATTGCAACACCAATTCGCGCAATAAATAAAGTTGTGAATGAATTTGCAAGGCCACAAATGGCTGCCATAAAACTCCAAAGCCCAATTCCAGTTGACATTAATTTCGGGCGGCTAAATCTATCTGCAAGATAGCCAAGTGGTAGGCCAAAAATTGCATAAAAAAGTGCAAAAGCTAATCCATGAAGCAGGCTTATTTGTGAATCGCTTATATGAAGTTCGGCACGAATTGGCGCAACCAAAAGCGTAAGCAGCATCCTATCAACAAATGAAAGAACATTTGCAAGCATCAATAGGAAGGCCAAAATCCAAGGTGCTTTGCTGTAAATAGTCTCTTTATCCATGATTTTGCCCCATAAAGCCATAAAAAGCTAATAAACACTAATATATTTTCCGCAAGACTATTGACAGGTTTAAAAAAGCTAGTCAATACTAATATATTCACGATGCGGCGGTAAAAAAAAAGACAACAGGGAAAATTGCAAAAAATTTGGCACTAAAATTACAGGGGGGCGTAATGAAAATTGCAAAAAATACACAAGTATCAAAAATGGTATTAGCATTTGCTTTAATAAGCGGTATGAATTTAGTTGCCGCAAATGCAAATGCACAAGATGAAAAAGACAAGACAAATAATTCAGAAACTGTGATTGTTACGGCAACCAAGCGTTCAGAAAAATTACAAGATGTTCCAATTTCTATCACAGCATTTTCTGGCGCAAAACTTGAACAATTAAATCCTGACAATTTATCGGATTTGGCAAATCAAGTTCCAAATCTTTACATGCCACCCGCAAATGAATCTGCATCGCAATCAATAACTTTGCGTGGCCTTGGTGCGGGTGTTACGCGTTCTGGCGGTCGTGCGGTTGGTGTTTATGTGGATGGCGTTTATTTAAGCTCGGACAATCTTGTAAATGTGCCAATAAATGACATCACAAGCCTTGAAGTTTTAAAAGGGCCGCAGGCAACTTTGTTTGGGCGCGATACAATTGGCGGCGCAATTAATATTACAACCCGTAAACCTTCAACTAATTTTAATGGATATATAGAGGGTGAGGTTGGTAATTATGGGCGCACAGTTTTAAATGCAGGTGTTGATGTGCCACTATCCCCTGATAAAGCCTATATGCGCTTATCTTTGCGTAAATTTGACTATGGTGGTCATATTGTAAATCGTTTTGATGGCACAAAGGCCGATGGGAAAAATCAATTATCTGCAACTGCGCAATTATATTTGACGCCAAATGATAAAACCGATGTGCGCCTTGTATATAATCATTCTTATCGCCGTGATAATCCTACGACAGGTGAAAATGCGGGCGGTAATTTCTCGGATCAAATCCCATATTCAGTAAATATCAATGTCAAAGAAAAATTTGACCAAGATAGTGATTCATTATCACTTTCAGCGAATTATAATTTTGCCAATGGTTTTAAATTAACCTCTATTACTGGTTGGGCAAAATCATCTGATAAATCTTTGGTTGACCGCGATTTGACGCCAGTAAACGTATCAACACAATCCATCCTTTATGATGTTGAAGATTTATCACAAGAAATTCGTTTAACATCGCCAGCAATTGGAAAATTTGATTATCTTATTGGAACCCATTTCTTACGTTCACATGTTGTGAATAAGGATACTTATCCATTATTTGGCGCCGCATGGCTTGCAAATATTGGCTTCCCGCCAATTTTGCCAGATGTTTTAGATGGTCAAACCCGTGACTTTACAACAAAATCTGCGGCTATATTTGCGCATGCTAATTATCGCTTTACTGATAAATTTTCAGTTTTTGGCGGGCTTCGTTATTCTGATGTAAAAAAAGACATTAATCATTCAACTTATGGTGAAGTCTTTGGTGCATTTGGCTTTATTTCGGCAAATAGGCAGGGAAAAACCGATGATGGTGCATATTCATGGACTGTGGGCGCAAAATATGCATTAAATGATGCGGTAAAAACCTATTTTACAATCGCCAATGGTTTTAGAAGCTCATCAATCAAAGATGATTTTATCACCGCAAGTGATTTATTAGTGCCACAGGGTTTTGCAACCAAGCCTGAATATGTAACCAATTATGAAACCGGCGTTAAAATTCGTTCAACAGATGGTCGTTTGAATGCCAATTTGGCGATTTTCTACATGGATTATAAAGACATTCAGGTATCAATTGCGGTGCCACCTTTATTATTCGTTCGCCAATTGGTGAATGCAGGTAAAGCGCATATGACAGGCTTTGAATCAGATGCAAGTTTTGCATTAACTAAAAACCTTACACTTTCAGGATCACTTGGTTATCTTGAAACTAATTATGATGAATTTGATTTATCGCCAGCATTGGTTGGGCATGGTTTTGGAAATTCACCAGATTGGACCGCATCGGTTGCGCTTGATTATCGCCGTAATATTGCGGGCTATGGAAAATTGATGATGCATATCGATAGTTCGGTTATGACTGTTCCAAGTGATTTTGCACCAAATCGTTCTGCCCTTGAATTAGGTGGGTTTGGAACAATGAATGGCTCGATTGGGCTTGAAACCGATAATAAGAAATGGAATTTATCATTATGGGGTAAAAATCTTTTGGATAAGCATGATACAACAGGCACAACAATTTGGGGCGCAGGTTTGGGGCTTAACCAACATAGTGTATATATTTACCAAGATCCAAAAACTTATGGTTTGACGGTTAAATATCGTTTCTAATATTTGAATTATGAAATCAATTGAAAAGGCAATAAGGGGTTTTAATGTCCCAGAATGAAAGACAAAACCCCTTATTGAACCTAATGCAGGATTTGGAAAATCCAAAAACACGTTTGGATGAATATATAAAAAAATGGACCAATGAAAAGCCAAATGAAATTGCCACCATTTGTAATGACATCTCAATTGATTATAAAAAACTTGATAGCCAAATCAACAAGTTTGCAAATTATCTTTATAGCATTGGGCTAAGAGATAATGATATAATTGCGGTATTAATCGCACCATCAATTGAGTTTTTGATTATTTTTATGGCCTGTTCACGGCTTGGGCTTTGTTGGCTTGGGTTAAACCCAAAATATACTGCCTCAGAGATGGAATATGTAATCAAAGATGCAAATCCAAAATTAATTTTGGCAAAAAAACAAATCGGTAAGTTGGATTATAAAGATTTATTTGCCGAAATAATTCAATATCAAGATATAAATAATGCCGGCTTTGAATGGCTTGATGGTGTATTTTTCGATGATTTTTCTGAAAATATTAATTTCCCAAAGCCGATAAATTCAATTGCTGCTTTGGTTTATACTTCTGGCACTACGGGTAATCCAAAAGCTGCGAAACTTAGCCATAAATCCTTGATAAATGCGGCAATCACAAGGGCGAAAGTATGGGATATAAGCCCGTTTAGAACCATTAATAATGTGCCGATTAATCATGTTGGCGCGCTTGGCGATATTTGTTGCACATCAATAATAAAAGGCGGATGCCAAGTTTTTCTTGAAACCTTTAGCGCGCAAGAAACTTTAAAAGCGATTGAAAAACACAAAATCACATATTGGTATCAAGCCCCAACAATGTTTGAAATGTGCCTTAATGAGCAAGAGAAATCAAATCACGATTTATCAAGCCTAAAAGCCATTATCTGGAGTGGGGGGCGCGCATCACAAAATCTAATCGATAAAATGTCAAAATATGCAGGGTTTCTTGCAGTTGATTATTCCATGACCGAAAGCGTCGGGCCATTAAGTATGACGCCACTAACAAAAGCCAATGAGATGAAAGAAGGCACGATTGGTTGGCCTATTCCAAATCGAAATATAAGATTATGTAATCCTGTTTCTAATAAAATATCTGAAAGTGAGATAAGCGGCGAAGTTCAATTCAAAGATGAATTTGGATTTTGCGGTTATCGCAATTTAGAAACAGGTTTTAGTGATGATGGATGGTTTAAAACTGGCGATTTAGTTGACGCAGCGCCAAATGGTGCTTGGGAATTGGTTGGGCGATGCAAAGAAATGTTTAAATCAGGTGGATATAATATCTATCCGCGTGAAATCGAAATGGCACTTGAAAAACATTCAAAAATTAATGCCGCCGCAGTAATTGAAATACCAGATGAAATATTTGGTGAGGTTGGGCATGCCTTCGTTGCAACATTTTTTGATGATTTAAGCGAAAAAGAAATTATTGAATATGCACGCTCAATGCTTGCGAATTATAAAATTCCGAAAAAATTTACGATATTAAAAACCTTGCCAATGCTTCCAATTGGCAAGGTTGATAAAATCGCTTTGCGTAAATTGGTTTAATTATAAACCGATTTTAGACCTGATTTCAGGCAAAGCCTCGTCAAGGCGCGAATAAAACGGCGCATAAGATTTTCTTAAAGCCTCTGTTAGCTCTGGCCCCGCTTTTTCGGGTGAGCCAGTGGAAAAAGGCGGTTGTGGGTCATATTCAATATTAAGCTCTATTGCCTTGGCGCGCGTTTCATCTTTCAATTTTGCCGCAAGTGTAAGTGCCATATCAATACCAGAAGTAACGCCGCCCGCAGTTATACGATCGCGGTCAATAATAACACGCCCTGGTGTATAGATTGCACCTAATTGGGTAAGTTTTTCACGAACTGCCCAATGGCTTGTGGCTTTATAACCTTTTAAAAGCCCCGCCGCACCAAGGATTAATGAACCAGTACAAACAGATGTAACGAGTGAAGCATCTTTTGCACGCGATTGAAGAAATTCAATTACTTCTTTGTCTTGCATACATTTTACCGTGCCTAATGCACCGCCAGGGACAAATAGAATATCGATTTTCTTTGGCGCTTCTGCAAAAGTCATTGTGGGCATAATTGCAAGTCCAGAATCAGATTTTACAGGCTCTTTATCTTTCCAAATAATTTCAACCTTATGGGTTCCCATGCCACTAAACACAGCCTCTGGCCCCACTAAATCAAGTGGAAACATTCCGGGATAGGCAATCATGGCAAGAATGGGCCTATTATCAAAAATGCCATTTGCCTTACCAGTTGCAACGGCGGCAACAGCAGGCACAGCACCCGCGATTAATGCGCCCGTTAAAATGGCGCGGCGATTTGGTTTTTCCACTTATTCACTCCCTGAAATAAAAACTAGTATTGACTAATATTTTGGGGGTGTCAAGTTAATCCTTTGATGGTTTATGCGCATCTGCATCGATATAAATATGCATATTTTCATCAATAAATCCTGCGGTTTGAATAATAGAGCAGGCAGGAAGAATATCTAAAAAAAACTCATTAAATGCTTTGATGATTTGTTCTAAATTATTCATATCGCGAATATAAAGACGCACGCGAACAATATCATTCATTTCAAATTTTATCGCTTCTAGCGCGGTTTTGATTATATTTAAGCAATGACATGTTTGCTGATATGCGTCTTTTGGAAAAACTACATTAAGGTCTTCGTCAAAAGGTGCGGTTCCAGAAATATAAGCAAAATTATCAACCATTACCAATCTTGAGAATTTTAGTTTTTCTTGCAAGTTTGGCTGTGGTGCAATTTTGATTTTTTTCATTTAATCTTCTGTATTCGCTAATGGTAATTGGGTTGTTGCACGTATTGTATTTTCAGCTTTTGGATCGGCGCAATATAAGGCGCGATACCAAATTGAAGTTATAAAATGCGCCAATGAAACATCATCTGGTGCAACTTTATCCACTAAAGAGACGATGTTTTCATCGCGTTCGGCAAAAAGCTTGCGGGTTAAATCATCAATCATTCCGCCCAAAGCTGAAACGCAAAGGTGGATTTGGGCTTCTTCAACATTAGCCGCAGGGAAGCGATGTGTAAGTGATTGCGCGGTTTTATAATACCATTTGTTGCTTTCACTTGCGAATAATTTTGCAAATTCAGGGGCTTCTTCTGAAAATTGTAATAGGCATTTCATAAGGCCAGTATTGGCACGCGCCAGCGATAACCAGCGTAGATTGGCATTGAACATAGATTGATATGGATCAAATCCAGTTGCATCACCTTTTTTTACCATAAATTGTTCAAGAAACTCGCTTAAGATATCCATTACCAAAAGTTCTTTTGATGCGTAATAAATATATAAAACAGGTGTTGAAATTTTTGCGGCTTCACAAATATCTGAAACTTTTAATTCACGATATCCTATGGTGTTTAAAAGCTCGATAGTGACAAGGCGAATTCGGTCACGCGTTCTTTCGCCTTTGCGTTTTGTGGTGTCTTTCTTCTGTTCTAGCTCAACCCAATCACGAAAACTATTTTCATTTGAAAACGATTGCAATTTAAACCCCATTGTAAATCTATTTAAAAGTATATGAATGTTGTATAGGGTTTAAGTCAATAGTTTTCGTTTGTACGATTGACCCATAATGAAAGCCATTGTGCAATTAAAGCTGGTTTTTCTTCGTGTTCGATTTCAACGATTGCATCAAACAACATCAAATCACCTTCTGGCTTTGATTTTAAATCACGCAAAACAAACCTGCCCCTAATCTTTGAACCACTTTTAACAGGTGCAAGAAAGCGTATTTTATCAAAGCCGTAATTAAGGGGATAACTTAAATTATTTTCATCACCCTTAAGCGCATTGTCTGTAACTTCATTAATGAATTTTGTAAGTAATGATAATGTAAGAAAGCCATAAGAAATCGGGGTTTTATAGGGGCTATTTTGCATGCACCATTCGGCATTTGTATGTAATGGCTCTAAATCATCTGTGATGGCGCCAAATGCATTAATCCGCACTTGGTCAAGCACAAGCCATGGTGAAACACCAAGTTCTTTTCCTATAGGCCATGATTTATAATTTTGCGTATTTTCTTTTACTATATTCATTTTTTAATGCACTTATGTTGTTCAACATAGTGGCATTTTGAAATAAGCTAGTCAACACTAAAGTTTTTTTGTGGCGGTAATTTTTTATGAAACCTATTCAACAAGCGTGCGCCATTTATCTTTTAAACTTTTCAAATCAAAATTAAATTTTTCAATTTTCCTAAAGCTATTATCTTGTTCAAGGTCTTTAATCATAAGGCCAAGCGCGCCGCATGAAATATTGCTATCCTCTGACGGGCAAAGGATTTGTGAATTTGGGCGAAGGCTTGCTAATAATTTTGTGATTATTTTTGATGCCGCGAACCTGCCTTCAATAATTATCGTTTTAGGGCTATCGATTAGGTCGAGGGCATAATCAATCACAAGCGCAATATATAATGAAATCATTGTTGCGAAATATATTTTATTATTTTTTTTGTTTAGTATTTCTAATTTCTTTCCTGCAAATGGCCCAATATTTTCTATAGGGCAGGGGAGAATTAGCGATTGATTTTCAATAATTTGTGGCAAAACTTCGATTAAAGAATCCTGATTTTCTTGTAGATCAATCCTGAAACCATTATCTTTGTTAAGTATTTCAATTTCGCGCCCGCCCATGAATAATGCGGTGGGAATTGGGCGCGATTCTATATCAATATTTGACAAAACCCCTTTTGTTTTTCCTAGTTTTTCTAAATCAATGCTTTCATCATTTAGCGATGCACGCATACAAACGAACCATGTGCCGGTTGAAATTATTGTGAAGCTCTTGTTTTGAAGGTTTTTTGCCCTTCGCATAAATAATAATGCGGCATTAGAATCATGTAAGCCCGCATAAATTTTAACATCATTATTAAGGCCGGTAATTTTTGCAATTTCGGGTTTTATAATTCCTATGACTTCGTCAGCCTTGGCAAAAGGCGCGAATTTTTGTGCAAATCCTAATTCATAGGCCATCTTTGATGGCGATTTATTGATTAGTGACCATAAATCACTATGTGCGCCAAAGCTTGTAATTTCGCATTTGGCAATGCCAGATAATAAAAATGACCAATATTGTGCCCATGGTATTATATCTGTTGCTTCGTCAAATTTATCTTTGAATCTGGCTTTTAAATAAAATAATTGCGCACCTAAATTTAGACCATTTTCCATATTTGGCGATAGATTATGCGCAAATTCATCACGCACTTTCTCATATTGCACTTTTATTTCGGATGGTATTTGCCATTCATAATCAATGGGATCAAATAAGGTTTCGCCATTCTTAAGAATGGCACAAGCGGCGCCATGGGCAACGGGTATTATGGCCTCTATAATTCCAATTTTTGCAAATTCTTTTAAAGTTTGCAAAAGCCATTCCTTAATCCCTTTTGTATCAAGCATTTGATAATGCTCATTTTTTGAAATGACATTTTTGTATGTTTTGCTTATAATCTGATTGCCAAAGGCATCCCATAAACTAAGCTTTGAAATAGTTTTTCCGACATCCAAAACTACAAATAAATTAGTTTTTTTCGTCATTTCACGGATTCCTTTTGACATCTGTTATGATTATGCATTATATTCGCTCAAAATACGTTATTATCAATCAAATTCGCGCAAAAGCAAACAAATTACAATAAGAAATTACTTTAAATATCATATATTTTAAAACAAGGGTTTAAAAATGTTGGGTTTACCATTCTCTTCAGAGCAAATATCAGAGCATAATCATAAACATATTGATGCTTTACAAGAAGATTTTAATGCCCTTGGTCGCACATTAGCGCGAAAAGGGATTGATATTGAGAAAATTAAAAACAACGCCAAAGATTTTACCTTAGCCTTGCCTTCATGGGCAACTGGGCGCGGTGGTACAAGGTTTGCAAAATTTCCAATCTTAGGCGAGCCAACAAATATTCACGAAAAACTTCAAGATTGTGCGGTCGTAAATCAATTAAGTTGTGCCGCGCCACGCGTTTCACTTCATTTCCCTTGGGATAGTGCAAGTGATTATAAGGCATTGAAAGAAGAAGCAAATTCACTTGGCCTTGGTTTTGATGCGGTAAATTCAAACACTTTTCAAGACCAAGCCAATCAAAAACATTCCTATAGAAATGGAAGTCTTGGTGCAATTGATGAAGCGGTAAGAAACCAAGCAATCGAGCATAATTTGGAATGTATCGAAATTGGCAAAACCTTGGGGTCAAAAGCTATTACAGTTTGGGTGGGCGATGGCAGTAACTTTCCAGGGCAGCAAGATTTTAATCGTGCAATGGATAATTATGTCAATTCGGCGTCAAAAATATATAATGCATTACCACAAGATTGGTTGATGCTGCTTGAGCATAAGATGTTTGAGCCTGCATTTTATTCTACAATCATTGCCGACTGGGGCAGCAGTTTGATGGCAGCCCAAGAATTAGGTGAAAAAGCAAAATGCTTGGTTGATTTGGGGCATCACGCGCCAAATACAAATATTGAACAAATTGTTTCGCGCTTAAACCGTGCGGGAAAACTTGGCGGCTTTCACTTTAATGATAGTAAATATGGTGATGATGATTTAGATTCAGGATCTATCAATCCGCATCAATTATTTCTTATTTTCAATGAATTAGCGGAAGTAGCGGCAAATTCCAAAGGTGAATTTAAACCGGCTTATATGATTGATCAATCGCATAATGTAACCGACCCAATTGAAAGCCTTATTTCATCGACACAAGAAATTACTGCTGCATTTGTGAAATCAAGTTTGATAAATCGTGACGCACTTAAGGCTGCGCAAGATGATAATGATACTATGCTTGCATTTCAAACTTTGCGTGGTGCTTATAATATTGATGTATCACCAATTTTGGCGATGGCGCGCTATGAAAAAGGCGGCGCTATCGAGGCTTTGGATTTTTATCGCAAAAGCCAATGGCGCGCACGTAAAGCGCAGGAACGCAAAGTTGTGGGTCTTGGTGCAGGGATAGTTTAGATACTAATAGATTTGCGATATTTTTCTGCATCCCAATTTTGCAATTCGTGAATTTGGGATGCGTTAAGGCATTTTAATTTCGCATTTTTTGGGATTCTCCGCGCGATTTCTACAATTATTTCCAATATCGCGCGGCCATTTTTTGAAAGATTATTATTGGCAAAAATACCAATATTTTCAACAATAATTGCATCTTTATTGGTTGGATATATAAAATTCTTATCATTGAATTTATCGTTTGAAATAAATTTTATCCCATTTGATAAAAACACTGCCCAATCAGGGGTTAGAATTTTGTTGCAAAGAATTTCACAAGCAAAATAATCATTTGAAAAATCTTTGGTTCCGTCTATCGGGTAATAATATTGCGCGCCATTTATTGGCAAGTTTGGCATAATATTAGTTTCAATACATCGATTTTTAAATTCATTTTCTTTTTCAAAATTATAAAGCAAATCATCGGCGGTTTTAATGTCTTGCGCGCCAATTATAATCCCGTGGTTTTGCAAAATTGCAATTTGTGATTTGGCATTTTTATCAATCTTTTCATATATGGCCTTTGCCAATTGCAGGCCGGGTTTAAAATAATCAATAAAAACAAGATTATTATAATCATTTGCTTTATGAACCAATTGCCGCCCATTTTCCAAGCATGATAAAATAATTGAATTCATTGAATGTGCATGAACAACAATTTTCTGTGGCATGATTGCATGAAATAAAGTTTCAATAGATGGCTTTAGATTCAATGCTTTATATTCTTCAACAATATATTCATCGCCAATATTCTTAAGTTTTTCAAAATCACAATTTGCAAAATCATTTTGAATTTTTTTAAGATTAAGTGGAACGAAAATATTTTTCCTATTCGCATCCGCAAGCCATGTGCCCGATGCTTTCACCCAAATAATATCATCAATCTTAATTGAAACATTACCACCTGCACCTTGTATGATGGATTTATCGGCGCCAATTTTTTCGCAAAATATACAAAGCGCATTTAAAAGTGGTTCGTTATGCAATTTTAAAACTTTCTTGAAATTGATAAAAATATGCTATTGACATTTGTAATCAAATGCAATCAAATTCGCGCAAGAATAAAATTGAATTTGTTATAGGGGAAGAAAATGGAAGCTGGTGAAGACGATTATTTAATGGATTCCGAACTTTTGCCAATCATGGTTGACCAAAGAATAAGAAATGCAAAACGGCCACCACTTACCACGATTGATCCCGTTTTAATGCGCCAAAGGGCTGCGGCAGAATTTGTTCCATGGAATGAAAACCCCCAAGCAATATGGCGTGTAAGTGATTTTAAAATCGATGCCCCACATCATTCAATCCCTGTTCGCTTTTATGAGCCAAATGATGAGAAAGATAATGGCCTTTTGATTTATTTCCATGGTGGCGGCTGGATTATTGGCGATTTAGATTTAGAAGACAGTGCATTAAGAATTATTTCCAATGAAAGCGGCGTTAAACTGCTTTCTGTCGATTATAGAATGGCACCAGAACACCCGTTTCCAGCCGCGATTGAAGATGGCGAAGCTGTTATGTTGTGGGTAAAGGCGAATGCGCAAAAGCTTGGAATAAATGCTGATAAAATTGCGTTTGGCGGCGGTTCTGCGGGTGCAAATGTTGCGATGGGGTCAATGTTAAGGCTGCGTGATAATGGGCATCCTATTCCAACCCTTATGACATTGCTATACGGCGCATTTTCACGGGACGAAGAAACAGAATCATATAAAAAATATGGTAATGGGCGCTTTGGTTTGCCAAGAATGGCAATGAATTTCTTTTGGAATTCATATATAAGCCCTGATGAAACCCACGCCCATGCAATACCTTTTAATGCCAATTTGCAAGGAATTCCAAAGTGCCACATCCTTGAGGCCGAGCTTGATGTCCTATCCGATGAAAGCACAAAACTTGCAAAAATATTAGAAGAAAATGGCACGCCCTACATTCATAAAATTTATAAAGGTGCGATGCATGGCTTTACACAATATCATAAAGCATCAAAACTTGCGCTTAGCGCGCTAAATGATGTTGCCGAAGTAATAAAAGCAGAATTGGGTGCAAATGCCAAAGCGTAAGGGAAATTTTATTTGGTTAAAAGACCAAGAAATAAGGCATAATGCACAATTTATGACCATTCATGGCGCGCCTTTGCGGCGTGATGATGAGGGCAAGAATGTATGGGTTTTGGCACGTGGCATTATTGAAATTGATGAAGTTAAAAATTCTAAATTAAAAATAACATGCGATGGCAAATATCGCCTTTGGGTGAATGGCAAATCAATTGGTTATGGTCCATATCGCTCTAACCCAACGCATCAAAGATTAGATGTTTATAATGTTGAAGAACATCTAACAAAAGGCAGAAACCAAATAGCAGTTTTAATCCACGTCCCTGGGCAAGACCTTGCATGGTATGAAACCGTTAAATCAGCATGCCAAACAGTTTTTGGTGACGGCGGCCTTTATGTTGAAATTGAAACTTTCAACAAAGGCAAAAAAAATGCTATTTATTGCGACGAAAATTGGAAAATTATTCGGGCAGATGCATGGAATAGAAATACCCCTTTAGCGGGCTGGGGGCAGGATTTTATTGAAGAATTTGATGCAAACTTAATCCCAAATGATTGGGTGGGTTTAGAGTTTGATGACACAAATTGGCCCAATGCAATAATTCAAATTGCGCATGGCGATGAAGGTGCACAGGCACGTGGTTGGGGCAAGATTACGCCATTCCCATTTTTAATTGAAAACAATACGCCGCCGCTTTCGCAGGTTGAAACTTTTACCAACAATCTATTATGGGTAAAAAAATTAGCGCCAAAGCCAGAGCTTCCGATTAAAGAACGTCTTTATTCTGAGAAATTACTTGATGATGATAAAGCAGCTTTTGAAAGTGCAATTGGGCTTGTAGGTGGAAAATCACCTGCGATTTTAAAAACTGATGGTGAAAATGATATTGCGCTTTTATTTTCATTTTCACCCTATCAAGTTGGTCGCGCATTCATTGAAATTGACGCCAAGGGCGGTGAAATAATTGAAATTGCACTTTCAGAATCAATTCCGGGTGATTATGGGCGCGGAATAAAAGGTGATGGATTACGTAATGAAGGGCGCTTATGGGTTTCGCATATTTGCCGATATAAAGCGCGAAAAGGTCTGCAAAGGTTTGATAAATTCACGCCAACAGGCATTGGCGCAATGCAAATTGTTATTCGAAATGCCAAAAATGGCATTGAGATAAAAAAACTTGGTTTGATTGCAACAAATTATGATGCGCAATTTTGCGGAAGCTTTGAATGTAGTGAGCCAGTTTTAAATAAGGTTTGGGAAATTGGGCGTCATACAATTCTTATGTGCGCCCAAGATGGCTGGATTGATTGCCCAGGGCGTGAATCGCGCCAATGGCTTGGTGATGGGATTGTTATGTTTGACATGGCAAATCTTGCCTTTGGGCCAAGTATTTTTCCAATGCACAAAGAATTTTTAAAGCAAATCTGTGAAGGGCAAAGGCAAGATGGCCTTGCGCGAATGGTTTCACCGGGTGACATTCGCATGAATTCAATAACAATTCCTGATTATAGTTTTCATTGGATTATTGGTCTTTATAATTATTGGATGGCAAGTGGCGATTTAGAAACCGTTGAAGATTCAATGCCAAATATTGAGCTTTGTTTAAAATGGTTTGCCAATTATCGTGATGAAAATGGGCTTATCGCTGATGTGCCCGAATGGCACTTTATTGAATGGGCGAACATTGATCGTAAAGGCTATTCAATGGCATTCAATGCCTTATATGCGGGCGCTTTAAATGCGGCAAGTATAATGAATAAAGCCTTGGGCAACACCAAAAAATCAAAAATTTTAGATGATGATTATAATTTGGTTTGTTACTCTTTAAATCAATTACATTTCAATCATAGTAAAAATATCTATGTTGATAGTGTTGATGATAAAAGCCATGCACAGGGTGATAGGGTTTCACAACATGCGAATGCTTTATCTATTTTATATAATGTCGCTCCGAAAAATATTCACGATAATGTACTTAACAATATCATTGATGATTCACGTTTGAAGCTTACTGATGCGCCCCCAATTATGGCAAATTGTGGTGAATTTAATGAAAATATAGATATTGTCCGCGCCAATAGTTTCTTTGCGCATTTTGTTTATGATGCCATTGCAAAAGCAGGTAAAATTGATTGGGTAATAAATGATATAATAAAATTATTTGGCCCAATGATTGCAACAGGAACAACAACTTTATGGGAGGCGTTCGAACCAATCGCAAGCCTTTGCCATGGTTTTTCTGCAACCCCTTTATATCAATTAACACGCCATTGTTTGGGTATAAAAGCAATATATGCGGGTTATAAAAAATTCACTTTTGATTTGTCCTATAACCAACTTTTATGGGCAAAGGGCACAATTCCGACCATTCAGGGCGACATAATTGTTTCGTGGAAAAAAAATGGCGAAAGAATTAATGTTTCTATTCGCCATCCATTGGATTGTGAATTTGTTCTAAATCAAAATGCGCAATATCAGATTATTAAAAATGAAAATGGCTTAATCGAATTATCATTTTGAATTTAATTATCGCCTTTTTGTGAATTAATTTCGCGTTTAATTTGTTCGAATTTGTCTTCGCTTAAATCGTATTTCATAAGTGCAAAAAATGCGATTGCCCATAATATAGAAGGTAGGATTACATAAATAATTCTAATTCCTAATATGACTTCTGGCGGTTGCAGGCTTGGATTAACCCCTGATTTGAAATGAATCAGTGCCAATAATTGCGATACAATGAAGGCACCGCCAGTCATGCCAAGTTTGCGCGCAAAACCCCATGCACCAAAAATTGCCCCCTCACGCCTGAGGCCAGTTTTTAATTCATCGGCTTCAACAGTATCGGGAACCATTGCATTTGGGAATAATTGGGTCGCAGCATCGGTGAAGCCTGCAATTATTAATATAAGCAAAAGATATTGCGCTTGCCCGTGCCCTAAGAATAGGGCAGGGATTGCCAAAATTAGTGAACCGATAATCCCAATATAATAGCCGTTTTTTTTGCCTATTTTTTTGCCAATTAATACCCAAATTTGCGTTGCAATCAAAGCAGCAATTGCCCCTGAGGACAAGAATTTCCCCGCCTCTTTTTGTGATATTTGTATAACTTGGACAATAAAATAAATAAGGGCTGTTGCCTGTGCGCCTATTGCAAGGTTTTGTATAAAAAACGCACTCCAGAGTTTGCGGAATGATTGGTTGTTCTTAACTGCGGCAATCTCTTCTTTTAGTGAGAAAATTTTAATCTTGCATGTAGTTTGGGGTGCATTTTTGGTGGCGAAAAATGCCCATAGGCCTGTAAAACACATGAATATGCCACAACTTACGCCAAGAATTCTAAAGCCATAATCAAGGTCAGGCGTTGAACCAAAGATTTTTGGCGCAGCAAAAGCGGCAATAACACCACCCAATCTTGCCGCCAACATTTTATAGCCAGCAAGCGTGGTTCTTTCTTTATAAGAACCTGTCATTTCGGCTGCCATTGCTGAATAAGGAACCTCATATATTGTTACGGCGGCGTTAGAAAGAAGAAATGTAGTCAATAGAATAATTATTTTAATGTTTTGATTGATATCGGGGGGGACGAAAAATACCAAAGCAAATGATAGCCCAAGAAAGGGTGCGCCAATAAGCAAAAACATGCGGCGGCGACCAAATCGATTTTTTGTTCTGTCTGATATTGATCCCATTAATGGGTCTGCAAATGCATCAAGAAGGCGCGGTATCATCAAAGCCAAACCCGCCAAAGCAGGGGGGATATGTAAAGCCTCTGTACAATAATAGAGCATATAGGCCATTTGGATAACGACAAATGCCGCAATAGCTAATTCACCGATTGCCCATCCAATGCTTGTTATTGGGCTTAGTTTTGTTTTGTCTGTCATTTTCCCTCCTATATATGCTTACAATCAAAATTGCATATTTTGCAATCATTTTTAGTCATGAGGTAAGCTTTTTATTTTTAGTATTTTTAGATAATTTTTATCCAATTTTATTGCTGTTAAAGTTTCTTATTGATGTCTTATTCGCGATAGGGATAATTTCCTATCAAGTTCGAAACAATCAAATTCAATCATTCTCCATCAAAATAGTTGCATGTTTAGTCAAAATATGTCAACAATTATTTTGAAGCGTAAAAATAACAATCAGGCTTTGCACCTTAAGGGGGAATGAAATGGAAATTAATTCTTTAAATACTGCGTTTTTAAAGGCCGTAGCCAAGAAAAATGCGAATCGCCAACTTTCACGAATGGCATTGCTAACAAGTGCGTGTGCCATTGCTTTATTTGGCATCAGCCAAAACTCTTACGCGCAAGATGCGCAAAAAAGCGATGAAACCGTCGTAGTAACTGGTTCACGTATTAAAGCTAATGGCTATGAAAGGCCAAGTGCGGTGACAGTTGTCAGTGCGCAAAGCTTGCAAGCTGCAGCACCAATGACAATTACTGATGGTCTTGTTCAATTGCCACAATTAATTGGTTCAACCTCGCGCACTTTTTGTTGTGCCGTTGGTTCGCTTGGGAATTTTCTAAACTTACGTGGACTTGGCCCGACCCGCACTTTGATTCTTCTTGATGGTGAGCGTGTGGTTGCAACACGGGAATCTGGTGAAATTGATGTTAACTTGCTTCCAGAAATGCTTATTCAGCGCGTTGATATTGTGACTGGCGGTGCATCGGCTGCTTATGGTTCTGATGCGGTGTCTGGTGTTGTGAATTATGTTGTAAACAATAAATACAAAGGCTTTGGTGCGACTGCGCAATATGGTCAATCTACTTATTCTGAT
>JAPUEP010000065.1 GCA_027492515.1 Hyphomonadaceae bacterium | reverse complement strand
AAATAAGTGCAATTGGCGTATTTACTTTAATGCCCGCAGTGCCAGCATCAAATAAAAGCGCTTCAATCGTGCCTTCATCAATAGTTTCGACTTCCATAGTAGCTTTATCAGTTTCGATTTCAGCCAAAACGTCACCCGACTTGACTTCATCACCGACCTTAACCAACCATTTTGCGAGTGTTCCCTCTTCCATGGTTGGGGAAAGCGCGGGCATTAAAATCTCAATCGCCAATTTCTCACTCCATCCCTATTTTTTCTTTTTTGGTGCAGGCGCTTTAGGCTTTGCACCTGCTTTTGCGGCTGGTTTGCCACTTGTATATTTACGTGCAGTTTCAATCACTGATTCAATGATACTAAGTTTTTTGTCATATTTATCAACAGACGCAGCCCATGATTTATCGAAACTTGCCTTCATTGCTACTTGCAAAGCTTCATAATCGCTCATTGCATTGTCAACGCGGCATTTTTCATGCGCTTTACGTCTTGTAGGCTCAGCATTAACGTAATCACTTAAAGCAGTATATCTGTCTTTAGTGCGGGTTTTGTTGAAATCGTCTGCGGTGATTTCAACAAAATAGTCAGGGCAACTTCCAGTATAGGTTAATTTATCAATTGTACCCGCAGTAATTGAGCCAATATAACGACCTTCAGGCGCTTTCCATTTGCTCGTAAAGACAGGCTCAACATCTTTGCTTGGCTTGCCTTTTTTAATATCTGCAACAATCTGATTATAGGTTTTATCAGCCGCAGCAGTTATATCAGCACTTATTCGCGCCTCTTTTGCAGCCACACCCAGATTATAATCACGCAAACGCGAAATAAAATCATCACGGTCACGGCCGAAATTTACCACCATACAATTTTGATATTTTTCAATACCTTTTTCAATTTCAGGAAGCCTTGCAGCTTGCGCTTCAACATAGGCTTTATCTTCTGAAACTTGAACTTTAGCGGTATCAAATTCAATTACATATTCAGGGCAAGTTGGCGTATATTGAATTTTATCAACTGTTCCAGCAGTATAAATACCCATATAACGTGGCACATCGGCATTCGGGTCAGGCTTAGTTTCAGTTGTCTGTGCATTTGCAACAGCAAATGATGCAATCGCATAAACCAAACCGCAAACCCCGCCATTGATGAAAGTGCTGCGTTTAAATTTCATAATTCTCTCCAAAGCTGGCAAATACTATAAATAAATGTCTGTCATTAATTGAGAAGCATCAGGTTCTGGGCTGGTTTGCGCAAATTCTGCTGCATCTGCCACAATTTCTTTTACTTCTTTATCAATGACTTTCAAATCATCTTCGGTAAATATGCCTTTTTCAAGGCCAAGATTGCGTATGTGTTCAATAGGATCACGGGTTTCACGCATTTGCTTTGGCTCATCTTTTGGGCGGTATTTCGCAGGGTCAGACATTGAATGACCGCGATAACGATAAGTTTTCATCTCAAGCAAATAAGGGCCTTTACCACTTCTTGCATGATCAATTGCGCGGCTTGCGGCTTCTTTAACAGCCACAACATCCATGCCATCAACCGCTTCACCAGTTATTTCAAAGCTGATACCGCGCTTGAAAAGCTCAATTTCAGATGAATGGCGGTCAATTGATGTACCCATTGCATATTGGTTATTTTCAATAATATAAACAACAGGCAATTTCCAAAGACTTGCCATATTGAAGCTTTCATAAACTTGGCCTTGATTTGCTGCGCCATCACCAAAATAAGCCAATGAAACGCCATTGTCATTATTATATTGATGCGCGAACGCCAAACCAGTTCCCAACGCAACCTGCGCACCAACGATACCATGACCGCCATAGAATTTCTTCTCTTGGCTAAACATATGCATTGAACCGCCTTTACCGCGTGAACAACCAGTTGCACGGCCTGTCAATTCTGCCATAATTTCGCGAGCAGATATGCCCGCAACCAACATATGACCATGGTCGCGATAGCCAGTAATAATAGAATCAGTTTCATTTTGTGCAGCAGTTACGCCAACAACAACAGCTTCTTGCCCGATATAAAGGTGACAAAAGCCCGCAATAAGACCCATACCATATAATTGCCCCGCCTTCTCTTCAAAGCGGCGGATAAGCAACATTTGGCGATAATATTCAAGTAATTCCTCACGAGAGGCAATATTTGATAGCGAATTATCGATTATCTTTGCGTCTTTGCCTGATGCGCCTTTTTTTACAGCCATCAACAAGCCCTTCCTCATACTAAAGTTTTATATTTTTAATAACACTAGATATCAACTTACCTTGCGACAAGTGACAAAAACGTAAGGAAGGTATGCTAGAAAGCAAGGTTAGGGCAAGCGATAAATGCTGTAACTGGGGAAAAATTGGTGAAACTTCCCCTTTTGCGCTTTAATTTGGCAATTTTATTATTTTATCTTGTGCAGCGACCATATCGAGTTTTTGCAATGCCTGCTCCTCGATGAAATCTTGATTTGGGGCTTGGGATTTTAAAAGTTTGATTTGATTCTCTAATTGCGTCTTTTTCAATGCAAGCTCTTGTTTTTGGCGCGCAAGGGCATCTGATTCAATTGCATATTGCCGCCACATCAAAATCCCCTGCTGCCCTGTAAATGCCTGTGCACCAAGCATTATAAGCAAGAGCAAAAATATAACTTTAGCAGGTGAAGTCGGGATTTTCTTTATCATAGCCCTTTA
Source organism: Hyphomonadaceae bacterium (assembly GCA_027492515.1). GTDB lineage: Bacteria > Pseudomonadota > Alphaproteobacteria > Caulobacterales > Aquidulcibacteraceae > Pseudaquidulcibacter. The sequence goes on along the minus strand of JAPUEP010000065.1, from coordinate 461 downwards.
TCGTAAAATATGGTTTACGGCACGTTAAAAACTAAAAGGCCCGAAACATATGTTTCAGGCCTTTTTAAATTATAATTATAAATCTAATTATCTTTTTTGGCGTAACGCGCCGAAACCTGCATAAACTGCCTGATTGCCAAGCATTTCTTCGATGCGGATTAATTGGTTGTATTTTGCAATCCTGTCAGAGCGTGACAAAGAACCGGTTTTGATTTGACCGCAATTGGTTGCAACTGCCAAATCGGCAATTGTTGAATCTTCGGTTTCGCCAGAACGGTGGCTCATGACTGCGGTATAACCATTGCGGTGTGCCAAATCGACAGCGTCCAAAGTTTCAGACAAAGTTCCAATTTGGTTTACTTTAACCAAAATTGAATTTGCAAGACCATCATTAATACCTTGTGCAAGGCGTTTTGGATTGGTTACGAACAAATCATCGCCAACCAATTGGATTTTTTTGC
>JAPUEP010000064.1 GCA_027492515.1 Hyphomonadaceae bacterium | reverse complement strand
CCAACCTCTATACGGACTTTGCGTTCATTGGGCGCAACAATAAGCAAGACGCCATTATCGGCCTTTTCCTGCCCAATTCCCCATGCACGGCCCAATTGATAGCCATATTCCTCTATTTCATAGCCTTGCAATGAATTAAGGGTGACAGCCACCAATTGATCGGTTGATTTTTGCTGATTTGCTTGTGAAAGCGCCTCAAGCTGTGTTTTTGCAAGGGGGGAAAGAATATTCGCCTCATCAACCACCCTTCCCGTAAGTTTTGGGAAAGTTGGTGCGGCAATCGCAAAATTGCCAAGCAAAAGCACAAAAAGGGCAAGAAGTGCGGCAAGATTAAGCCTTACCGCACATTGGTTATTATTCATTTTAGAATTTCACCGCCGGTGCTTTGTCTGAACCTGCTGTCGCGGTAAACATTTGCATTGGCTTATAGCTTGATTGAATTGTGCTTGCCCAAATCACTGATGGGAAGGTTTTTAATTCAGTATTATAAACACGAACCGATTCATTATAATCACGGCGCGCAATCGCAATGCGGTTTTCAGTGCCTTCTAACTGCCCTTGAAGGGTTTGGAACGCCTCAAGTGATTTTAGTTGCGGATATTGCTCTGAAACCATCATAAGGCGACCTAGGGCACCTGATAATTTATCTTGCGACGCCTGAAACTCTTGGAATTTTGCAGGGTCGGTAATTGTGTTTGCGTCAAGTTTAACTTGGGTTGCAGAAGCGCGCGCTTCGGTGACAGCAGTAAGAACATCTTTTTCTTGTTTTGCAGCACCTTGCACAGTTGAAACAAGATTAGGAACAAGGTCGGCGCGGCGTTGATATTGGTTTTGCACCTCTGCCCATTGTGCTTTTGCGGCCTCTTCCTTGGTCGGGATGCTATTATAGCCGCAACCAGAAAGGCTTGTTAAAGCTACACCAATCGCACCAAATGCAACAATTTTCTTTGAAAATTTCATCAAACTCTCCCGTCTAAGGCCATAAAATTACAGCTTATGATATGTTGATATTGTTAGTCGCGATTTCAAGATTGTAAACAATAAATTCACATAAAAAAATTATTGTTATTGGATTGGCAATTGTGGTTTTACCATATTTGATGGATCAACTTGTTTGCCATGCCAACGTAAAGACCAATGTAAATGTGGGCCAGTTGAGCGACCTGTTGAGCCAACTTCACCAACTTTATCGCCTTTTTTGATTAATTGACCCGCTTTGACATCAACCTTACTCATATGCATCGTGTAGGAAATAAAGCCTTGCCCGTGGTCGATGCCAACAAGGCCGCCTTCATAATATAAATCACTTTCGGCGATTACAATTTTGCCAGATGCAGGGGCATAAATTGGCGTGCCTTTGGCGGCGCCCAAATCAATGCCATAATGCGGACGCCCAGGGGTTCCGTTAAGGCTTCTTACCGCGCCCCAATTTGAAGTTATACGAATGTTTTTTAAAGGCCATTGCCAATCTTCGGCAAAACCTTTTTGCTCATAATCCATTGATGCCCATGCCGCATTCTTTATCAACCTATCGGCGTCAATTTTAACCTGCGCCTCTGGTGGTGGGTTGATTGTGGCGGGTGGAAGGCCCTTAACTTCGGTAACGTCATATTTGCGTGTGGCAATATCAATTGATTTTGTAAGTTTTTGTTTTCCAGAGATAATATTTATCACAAGCGGGCTTTTTTCATCCCTATCGATGCCAATTACAAAATCACCGTCTTTATCGGCTTTGAATTTTGCATCGCCAACTTCAATGTCGGCATTGGGCGCAGTTTTACCAACAATTGCCGCCGATTGTTTGGCGATACCCTTTAATGACAAAGGCGGAGGCGTATTTGCATCTTCAAACCCCATTGCCATAGTTGTGCATGCAGCGACGGATAATGTCGAAGCAATTCCAAGGAATAAAATTATTGGGATATTATTTTTTGCAAAAATATTACTAAATCTCATAGATTTAATAGGTCATAATTCGCAAATTATTGCAACACTATTTCAATTTAAAAACTATTTTAATGCCAATGAATCAATATTTGTCGCCAAGTCTGGCTTTTCTTTGGTCAATGCGCTTGGGTCAAGTTGGCGTCCGCGCCAGCGCATGCGCCAGCATAAATGCGGGCCAGTTGCCCTACCTTCTTTGCCGATTTCGCCGATTTTATCGCCTTTATGAACCACCTGCCCCGGTTGAACCACTATCTTACTCATATGCAGGTAATTTGTAATAAGGCCTTGCCCGTGGTCGATGCCAACCATCCCGCCTTCATAGAACATTCCTGCCTGTGCAAGGACAACGCGCCCGCTTGCGGGTGCATAGATTGGTGTGCCAAGTGCGCCCGCCAAATCAACGCCATAATGCGGACGTTGAAGATTGCCATTAAGGCTTCTTTGCGCGCCCCAATTTGAAGTAACCAAAACCTTATCCAAAGGCCAACGGAAGGTTTCCAAAAAGCCCTTTAATTCTTTTTCTTGGGAATTGAATGCGGTTTGTTTTATCGCGCTATCGGCCTGAATTTTTGCCATTGCTTCGGGCGGCGGGTTTACTGTTTGCGGCGGAAGACCATTGACCACCGCAACATCATATTCACGCTTTGCAATTTTGAAAACGCGCGATGTTGAATGTTTATCAGGTGTTGTGACTGTTACAGTCATTGTTTCAGGGGCATCACGGTCAAAGCCAAAAACAAAATAACCATTTTCATCGGCTTTGGTGATAATACCACCTGCGTCAATTTCAGAATTTGGTTCGGTTTTACCCATAATTGTTGCCGATTGGCGGGCATTTCCCCAAAATTGAACATTTACGATTGCATGATTACTTGCTTCGTCACGCGCAGCAATATCACCCGCATTTGCCCATTCGCAACCATTAAGCATTATTGGCGCAAGCAATAATAAAGGCGCGATTACAAATCGCCCCTTTTTAAACCAAATAGAATTATTGCCCTTACCAAACATATTCGCGTTTAAAACCAAAAAATTAAATTGTTCGATGCAATTTAGATATTAAATTACAATATTGTTATTTTTATGTTCTTTTTTCTTAAAGTTAGATGAATACTAACCATATTTTTTAGAATAAATCACCTGGAACGGGTTTTAATGGCTTATTTTGCACATTAATTTCACCATCTGTGAAGCTGAGTGCCAAAATC
>JAPUEP010000063.1 GCA_027492515.1 Hyphomonadaceae bacterium | reverse complement strand
CAATATAATCTTCGCCAAAAAATTCTTTATCAACTTCACCAAGTAAATGCGGATATTTATAAGCCGCACGCCCAAGCATTACGCCATCTAAATTCCCCATCTCTTTTTTTGATTGTTCGATTGTATTCAAGCCACCATTAAGAACAATGCCAAGATGCGGGAATGCATCTTTTAGGCGGCGCACAATATCATAATTAAGCGGTGGAATATCGCGGTTTTCCTTGGGCGTAAGACCTTTTAGAATGGCTTTACGCGCATGAACCACAAATAAATCTGTGCCGCGCGATGCAAGATATTCAACGAATGGGAATAGGATTTCTTCAGGGTCATGACCATCAACGCCGATGCGATGTTTGATATGAACTGGAATTTTAACGGCTTCGCGCATTGCCTGTAGGCAATCACCAACCAATTCAGGTTCATACATCAAACACGCCCCAAAAGAGCCAGAACGAACGCGTTTTGACGGGCAGCCAACATTCAAATTTATTTCATCATAGCCAAATTCTTCAACAATTTTGGCAGCTTTCACAAGCAATTCAGGTTCAGAGCCGCCAATTTGTAAACAAACGGGATGTTCGGCCTCATTATAGGCAAGGATACGTTTCAAATCGCCATGCAATATTGATTGCGCAACCACCATTTCGGTATAAAGCATTGATTTTTTTGTTAAAATGCGGTGAAAAACACGGCAATGCTTATCCGTCCACTCCATCATTGGGGCAACGGAAAACCTATGGCTTGGGTCAATATTTGGTTTTGAAATCTGGTTCATCGCGGTGCATATAATTGCGAAAGGTGAAATGTTCAAACCCAAATGGTGTAATGAATTAAATTGAGTGTCATTTTCCTACTTGATAGTTTTACTAATTCGAATAGCCTGTCACCAACTAATAGGATTTGAAATGCTAAAAAAATATCTTAAAACTGGTTTCGCAATTGGTGCTTTGATGATTGCGGGCAATGCATTTGCACAAAGCGCTGACCCGACCGAGGTCAAATATCGCGAACTTTATAAAGAATTGGTGGAAACCAATACCACGCTTTCGGCGGGTGATTGCACACTTGCGGCAACAAGAATGGCAAATCGCCTTAAGGCAGCGGGTTTTGAAGATGGTGATTTGCGCGTATTTTCTGTGCCTGAACATCCAAAAGAAGGCGGCCTTGTTGCCACTATAAAAGGAAGCGATAAAAATAAAAAACCAATCCTATTACTTGCCCATATCGATGTTGTCGAAGCAAAGCGTGAGGATTGGACGCGCGACCCATTCACACTTATCGAAGAAAACGGCTATTTTTACGCGCGTGGAACGGTTGATGATAAGGCAATGGCATCAATTTTCACCGATAGTTTAATTCGCTATAAACAAGAAAAATATAAGCCAAAGCGCACAATCAAAATGGCCCTTACCTGTGGTGAAGAAACTTCTGGTTCATTTAACGGTGCAAAATATCTTTCGCAAAATCACAAAGATTGGATTGATGCCGAATTCGCTTTAAACGAGGGCGCAGGCGGCGCACTTGATAAAGATGGCAATCGCATAATGCTTAATGTTCAAGCGGGTGAAAAAGTCTATCAGGACTTCACAATCGAGGCCACAAACCCCGGTGGGCATTCATCACAGCCTGTTCCAAAAAATGCGATTTATGACATTGCCGATGCCTTGCGGAATGTTTCCAAACACGAATTCCCCGTAATGCTTAATGATGCAAATCGTGAATATTTCAAACGCCTTGCGAAAATTAAGGGGGGTGAAATTGGTGATGCAATGAATGCAATTGTTGCCAATCCAAATGATGAAAAAGCCAATGCGCTTTTGTCACAAAATAAAACTTGGCATTCAATGCTTCGTACAACTTGTGTGGCGACCATGATTAATGGTGGTCATGCGCTTAATGCTCTGCCACAGCATGTTTCGGCAAATGTTAATTGCCGTATCTTCCCAGGTGTGTCGGTTGAAAGCGTTCAACAATCTTTGCAAAGCGCGATTAATGACCCACAAATCAAAGTTTCAATCGTCGAGCCAAGAAGTATTGCCACCCCTACCCCAAAACTTCCTGATTATGTTTTAAAAGCTATGGAAAAAGTTGCGGGCGAAATTTTCCCAAACACGCCTGTGGTTCCTGTTCTTACAACTGGTGCAACCGATGCAATTTATACAAATGCGGCAGGGATTCCAACCTATGGCTTTTCGGGTCTATTTGGCGATCCTGATGGCAATGGCATTCATGGTTTGAATGAACGGGTGAAGATTAAATCGCTTATGGATGCGCGCAAAACGCTTTATACTTTGGTGAAATATTTTGGCGAAAATTAAAAGTTTGTGCCTTGTGGCATTTGGGATTTTCGCCCTTAATGCCTGTAGCCCAAAAACTAATGCGCAGATGGATTTACCAAAGCATTGCTTTGGTAAATCTGTTGGTGATGCCAAATTTACAATCTGCAAATATAATCCCAAAGAAAGCAAAATCGCGCTTTTTCTTAAGGATGATAACAAACAAATTATTGGCGATTTTGAAAATTTAAAAGAATTTAGCAAAAACAAAAATCAAAAGCTTGAATTTGCGATGAATGGTGGAATGTATCTTGATAATCGCGATCCTGTTGGTCTTTATGTTGAAAATAAAGTTGAAATTAAAAAACTTTTCAAAGGTGAAACGATTGGCAATTTCGGCCTAAAACCCAATGGCGTATTTTATCTTGATAATAATCAAGCGGGTATTTTGGAAACTGGTGAATATGATAAGGCATACGCCAATTCAAAACCCGATTTTGCAACGCAATCTGGCCCAATGTTGGTAATAAAGGGGCAAATTCACCCCAAATTCTTAAAAGGCAGCAAAAATCTAAATATAAGAAACGCAATTGGTATTGATAAAGATGGCAATGTATTTTTTGCGATTTCAAAAAACCAAGTCAATTTTTATGATATGGCAATTCTTTTCAAAGACTAATTAAAAACCGATAATGCCCTATATCTTGATGGCACAATCTCAAAAATCTATTCCAAAGAACTTGGAATAGAAGAGACAGGCGATAATATGGGGCCGATAATTGGGGTTTTAAATTAATTCACCCATACCGCACGGCTATCAATTGTTTTGAATGCTTCGCAATTTTTAGTGTGTTTATTACATTCTTCAATTGCGCGATCTTT
>JAPUEP010000062.1 GCA_027492515.1 Hyphomonadaceae bacterium | reverse complement strand
TTTCGCCCAATCCCCGGCAATTGAAACACATTTTCAATCACAACAGAACCAGTAATTAATGCCGCGCACGCAGGGCCAAGATATGACACCAATGGCAAAAGCGCAGCCCGCATTGCATGCCGACTTAAAACCCAAATTTCTGGTAAACCCTTGGCGCGCGCGGTTCTAACAAAATTAGACCCCAAAACCTCAATTGCAGAAGCCCGAACAAGGCGCGAAATAATTGCAATCTGTGGCAGCGCAAGCGTTATTACAGGCAATGTCATGGTTTCAATTGTCATATGCCCCAAATCAAGGCCCGCAGTTGGCAACCAACCTAAATAAACCCCAAAAACCAATGATAAAATTGGGCCTGTTACAAAAGTTGGGATACAAATCCCCGCCATCGCAATCGCCATAATTGAATAATCTTGTGCTTTATTTTGATTAAGTGCCGCAACAAGACCAAGCGGAACGCCAATAAAAAGCGCCAAACTCAAAGCACTTAGGCCTAAAACAATAGATTTTGGAAAGCCAGAGGCAATAATTTGGGTTACACTTTGATCCTTATAAATAAGGCTTGGCCCCAAATCCAAAGTGAAAAGCCCCTTTAAATAATCAAAAAACTGAACTGATAATGGTTTATCAAATCCATAATGCGCCATTATCATGGCGCGTATTTCCGCCGACATCGCACGTTCAGAATCAAAAGGAGAACCAGGTGCTGCCCGCATTAAAAAGAATGCGGCCGCAATAATAATAAATATCGTTGGCACAGCTATCAAAAGCCGTTTTATTGTGTACGAAAACATATTCCCCCAACGTTTCAAAATTCTGAAAGTGGAAAGCTAATCAGATTTTCAAATTTGAAAAGTGTGGTTTTCAGTTTTAATGTAAAAAATTGAAAAATAAAGCAAAAATTTAATAAAAATTACAAAAGCATCAAATTATCCCACGCTTATATACGCATGAGTAAAGATTATTATCAATTACAACGCGCCCGCCGCCAGCAATGCGCGAAGAACGCCTTGCAACATAAGGCCCAGGGCGGTTCACGCGCCACTTTTGCGGACTTGGTAAAATTGCGGCAAGTCTTGAAGCTTCGCCAAGGCTTAAATCCTTGGCATGTTTGTTAAAATAATATTTTGAAGCAGCTTCAACGCCAAAAACGCCATCCCCCATTTCGGCAACATTCAAATAATCTTCCATTATTTTTCTTTTGCCCCATAGGGTTTCAATTAAAACCGTAAAGCCCGCCTCAAAACCTTTGCGAACATATGAGCGCGCAGGCCATAAGAATACGTTTTTTGCGGTTTGTTGGGAAATTGTTGATGCCCCACGCAATTTTTTACCTTGCGAATTTGCCTTTGCCGCGCGTTTCATGGCTTCAAATTCAAAGCCATTATGTTGGCAAAAACGCGCATCTTCTGCGGCAATAACAGCCGCCACCATGCTTGGGTTAATTTTATTCATTGAAACGGGATGATAGCGAATTCTATCACCTTCAAATGCGCGTTGCACCATTAAAATTGTAAATGGGACAGGCAAAAACCTAAGCAATAATACCCAAAGCACAAGGCCGGCAATAAAATAGGCAAATAATTTAAAAAACCCAATTTTCTTTTTTTTCTTGGTACGTCTTTTTTTTAATTTTGGTTGTGAAATTGGTTCAGGATTTGTAACCTTTTCAGGTTCAGCAATTTGTTCTTCTAATTGTTCTTGTTGAATATCAGTCATTATTGCTTAACTTTGAAATGGCGAAACGGGCGGCGGCTATTACACCATCATCTTCATCGTGCAAAAAGTTTTTCACATATTCAATATATTTTTTTTCATTTGAATTGCCAATCGCAATTAAAACATTACGCCTAAAGCGTTTTATGCCAATCCTTTTGATTGCGCTTTTGCGAAATTTTTCACGAAAACTTTCTTCGTCTAGTTCTAATAAATCTAATAGTGGTGGGTTGTCGGCAATTTCGCGCGGTAAAAAAGCGCCTTCATCAGTTGGCTTTGCAAATTTATTCCATGGGCAGATGGCAAGACAATCATCACAACCATAAATATGATTGCCCATTTGCCCCATTGTTTCATCATCAATTGCGCCATTATGCTCTATGGTTAGATAGGAAATACATTTTCGCGCATCCAATTTATATGGCGCAATAATCGCCCCCGTTGGGCAAATATCAATGCATGAAGTGCAATTTCCACAATGGTCAATTTCAGGGGTATCATTTTCAAATTCATGCGCCACCAAAATCACGCCCAAAAATAAATAAGACCCAAATTCGCGCGAAACCAAATTTGTATGCTTACCCTGCCAGCCCATGCCCGCGCGCTGTGCAAGTGGTTTTTCCATTAATGGGGCGGTATCGACAAAGACCTTAACTTCGCATTTTAATTCGCGGTGAATTTCACCCGCCAAAACTTTAAGGCGTTTTTTGATTAAATCGTGATAATCATCATTTTTCGCATAGCATGAAATATTGGCATTATTGGGCTTTTCAAGCGCCAAAAGCGGGCTTTCACTTGGTGCATAATTTGTACCCAAAACAATTGCCGAAACTGCCCCGTCCCACATATTATTTGGGTGAATGCGCCGATCAATCGTGGTTTGCATCCATTCCATCTGTCCATGAAAATTATTTTCAACAACTTCCTTAAGACGAAAACCTGCGTCCCAATTTTCGCGCACATCGCAAAAATAAGCGCAATCAAAACCAATGTCATTGGCACGCGCTTTTATTATGGATTGACTGAAATTTAATTTGACCACAAATGCTTTTATTTTTTTAATTTCGCTTTGTCAAAATGAGCGCGGATAAATTCACGAAAATCTAATAATTGCGCTTGGTTAATAAAGTAACGCTTTGGAAGTATAAAAACCTTATAATAATTAGAACTAAAAACGAATGAATTTCTTTTTTCCTTGAAGAAGGACATTTGCGAATAATCGAATTGTGAATCACCTTGACGCCCATTTGATTTACAACCAAATTCATCAAAATATAAATTATATTGCTTTGGTAAATCCAATGCTTTTTTATTGAAAAACCAAAACATCAAGCCAGAAAAAATATATAAGCCAAATAAGAAAAACCAGTAGGTAAAACAAAAAACAAAAATAGAAATTATCAACGCAAATGCACAAGGAATAATGCCAATAAGCCACGTGACGCA
>JAPUEP010000061.1 GCA_027492515.1 Hyphomonadaceae bacterium | reverse complement strand
ATTGATTTTTGGAATATTGCGCGCCCTTACCCAATCTTCGCATGCATTCATAAGTGTGGGGCCAATTCCTGATTTTTGATATTCAGGATCAACACCAAGATAATAGATTGAGCCCCGATGCCCGTCATGCCCAACCATAGTTGCGCCAATTAATTTTCCATCCAATAAAGCGCACAAAACCGCGCCATTTTCGGCGCGGGCAAGTTTAATATCATTAATTGGGTCATTCCATGGTCTTAAAAGACCACAACGCCGCCAAAGATTTACAATCTCATCAATGGCGGCGTAATCGTCAATTATTTGCATTATTCAGCAGTCGTATCATTCGCACCATATGCCCATTTAGACACAAAGAATGAAAGTACGAAGAAGCCAATACCAATATAAATACCCCACATACCAATGGTTTGGAAGGTTTTAATAGAAGTCTCAAGCGCTGCGTGATTATCTAAAACTGCACCACCGACGGTTTCAGTTGACGCCATTTTAGCAATAATACCAGCAACAAATTGCGCCGCAGACGAACCCAAGAACCAAATTGCCATCATGGTTGATGCCAAGAATGGTGGCGATAATTTAGTCTGCTGTGACAAACCAACTGGTGACAATGCCAATTCACCCCATGTATGGAACAAATAAGTTACAAACAAGAAGATAAGCGGCAAACGGAACGCACTATCAGCAGCGCCCTTACCCCAAACAAGAACCAAGAAACCAAGGCCAACGCAAATCATACCAAATGCGAATTTTTTCACAGGATCTGGGTCAATTTGTTTACGGCCCATAAAAGTGAAAAGTGCAGAGAAAATTGGCGCAAATATCAAAATAAAGCCCGCATTAAACGATTGCGTTTGCGCAGGTGTAATTCCCATATTCACCAATATATGATTTGGTTGAAGGTTTTTCAGCATTGATAATTGTTCAGCCGATGCAAAGGCAATTTGTTTGCCAAATAATTCCAATGCAAATGGCGCAGGAAGAATATTCATGCTTGAATTGCGTTCCGCAAATAGACTTAGTGATGAACCTGCTTGTTCGAATAATGTAAAGAATACAACCGAACCAAGGGTCAATAACATAGCCAATGCAAGACGGAAATTCTCTTCCTTCTTAAGTTTTGTGACCATGTTAAAAATCACATAAATAAGAACCGAAGCCGAACCAAAGCCAAGCGCTTTACCAACCAATTCATTCTTTTGAACGATAAAATAAATAAGTGGAACAGCCAAAATACCGCAAAGATAGATTAATGCTTCGCGGTTGATAATTCCGCCAATTTTCTCTTTCAAAGCCGCAGGATTTGGCGGCTCGCCATTGCCTTCAAGATATTTTTTACCACCCATAAAGAGCACAAGGCCAAGCGTCATACCAACACCAGCAAGGCCGAAACCAGCCCACCAGCCAACTTTTTGCCCCAAAGCACCACAAAGAATTGTTGCCCAGAATGCGCCAAGGTTGATACCATAATAATAAAGTTGGAAACCTGCGTCACGGCGTGGATCTTTATCTTTATAAAGCTGCCCAACGATGGTTGAAATATTCGCTTTTAAGAAACCAACGCCCATAATAATAAGGGAAATTGAAAGGAAGAAAGCGTTTTGTGCCCATGGCGTTGCGCTTTTTACACCCAATTCATAAGAACCTTTTTCCATAACAGAAGGAATTGGCGCATTTGCTTCAAGACCTTTAACCTCCAAGCCGCCATCTTTATTTGGGCCATATTCATAGGTTTTGTCGCCAACTTTAAGCGCTAATTGTTTTTTACCAGCATCAGTTTTTTTGCCAGAATCAACAAATTCATAAGTTGCGCCTTTATAAATCAAAGTTTGCTGATTTGGTGTGCCTTCAAGTGCCATACCCAAATGCCCGCAAACAAGTAGAATACCGCCAAACAAAATCGCTTTACGTGTTCCAAGCCATCTGTCACCCACGATACCGCCAACTAATGGCAATAGATAAACTAATGTAGTGTATGAGCCATATTGCTCATTCGCCCTATCGTCTGAAAATAGGAAATGTTGTGTTACATAATAGATTAAAAGTGCGCGCATACCATAATATGAAAAACGCTCCCACATTTCAGCAAAGAAGCAGATTATTAGACCACGTGGGTGGTGTTTCATTTGCGTTATAACCGGAATTATTGTTCCGACCGTAACCAATACGCCAATTAAAAGAATAATATCCATAGTGCCAAAAGCTCCCCGTGCGCACCTCTTTGTGTGCGCCCATGATTTTGGACTAAATCAACATTATTTTGCGCATTGGGCAAGTGCTTTACGCATTATTAACCATAAAACCACAATTACAAACATGTTAATTCTATTGTTTTAACGAATTTGCACAATTTTTGACTTGTTAGTAAATTCTAGCCGAAAAGTAATGTGGCGCCTAAAATTGAAATACAAATTATTCCAATAACCCACACAATTGAGCGTAAAATTGAACCAAAAGCATAAGCAGGAAGATAAATTAAACGCGAAACCAGCCAAATTAATGACAAGTTTCTTGTAAGTTCGCTTGAGCGTGATGTAATTTCTATAATAATCAAAATTCCCATCATTAATGGGAACGTCTCTTGAAAGTTTTTTGACGCCCTTTCAAGTCGTGAACCAAGTTTTGATGGCTTTACTGTTTCATCACGTGGCCCGAATGCCCATTTTAATCCATTTTCAAAATCTGATAATAGGCCTTGAGCACCCAAATGGACAAGACCAAGCAATATCGAAAGCAATAAAACGCTTATTTCGGTTGAAAAGCTTCCAATATGAAATGACATAGACCTAAACTCTTTTAATAAATATCAATAAGCGCATTCTTCGTAAACGCGATTTATGTCCCTGCCCCATTCGTTTTTGAATTTTTCAATAAGTTTTTGGGCGGTTGTTTTGCCGCTTGTGGCAATTTCGTCAAGTTCGCTTAGGAAGCCTGTTTCATTATCACCCGCCGCGTTTAATTGCGCGCGTGCGTTCAATCCAGCGCGCGAAATTTCAAGGACTTCTTTGGCAATATCTTGCGCCCTGCGCCCTGCAATTTTGGCATCAAGGCCAAGCATAGGAACAGAACGGCGAAGACCTTCAATATCTTCATAATCCCAATCTTTGATAATTTCCAAACACGCTTTTAATGATGCTTCATCATATAACATTCCAACAAATAAAGCAGGCAATGCACAAAGGCGCGACCATGGCCCAGAAT
>JAPUEP010000060.1 GCA_027492515.1 Hyphomonadaceae bacterium | reverse complement strand
AATTCGATATAAGTCATAAACTTCAAGGCCAACTTTTGCGCACATACGTCTTATTTGTCTATTGCGGCCTTCTTTAAGTATAAAGTTCAAACAATCATCGCCAATTTGTTTAACAATTGCGCGTTTTAATTGGCGGCCATCAAGACTTAAACCAAATTGTAGTTTGGCGATTTTCTTTTCGTTAATCGTCCCATTGACGCGAACCAAATATTCTTTTTCTATTTTAGATTCTGGGCCAATTAAATTGCGTGCTAAAATTCCATCTTCCGATAAAATTAAAAGCCCACGGCTATCTTTATCAAGCCTGCCAACGGGTGGAATGGTTTTATTATTTGGGAAATTTGGCCCTTCCCCGCTTTTATTATTATCCTTAATCATTGCAATTGCGGGTGTTTCATTTTCTTGGGCTTGCCCGGAAACAATACCAACAGGCTTATGATATATGATTGAAAATTGGGCCTCTAAATTGCTATTGGCTTTTTCTAATATTTTTATGATTTGTTTTTCTTGTAATTTATAACCAAGTTCATCAATGATTATTCCATCAACTTCAATTTGACCGTCTTTAATTAATTCTTCGGCTTTTCGACGTGAACAAACGCCTATTTGCGCCAAATATTTATTTATACGCATCGGCGCATTTTCATTGAATTGATATTGATTGAGTTTCATGCGCCCTTGTAGCATTTTGTATGTAAAAAACCAAACACATAGGTTTGTTATTATAATTGGCAAATATGCTTAATTTTTTGCAATAATACAGTAATTTTCATCGACTTTCGATATGAAATGTGGAATTCTTTGCCAAAATATTTACAGGAGTGAAATATGCGTCGTCGTAGTTTTTTAGGCGGAGCGGCAATAGTCGGTCTTACATCTGCAAGTGCTGGTTTTGGTTTTGTTACCAATGCATTTGCTGCAACAACTAAAGGTAAAGTTATGAGCGATAATCCATTATTGCAAGAATGGAAAACCCCATTTGGCACGCCGCCTTTTTCAAAAATCAAACCACAACATTTTGTTCCAGCTTTTGAAGCATCTTTCAAAGCCCATAAAGCAGAATTAGCCGCAATTGCAAATAATAAAGCAATTCCGACATTTGATAATGTATTCACCGCAATGGAAAAATCTGGTGCGGATTTAACACGCGTTTCATACGTTTTTAGCCATCTTACAAGCGCAAACACAAATGAAGAATTGCAAAAAATTGAAGGTGATATTTCATCAAAATTATCAGCCCACTTTAGCTCTATAAGCCAAGACCCTGCTTTGTTTAGCAAAGTTAAGGCAATTTATGATAAACGTAATTCGCTTAAATTAAATTCGGACCAAATCCATCTTGTGGAAACACAATATAAAAGTTTTGTCCGTGGCGGTGCACTACTTTCACAAGCTGATAAAGATGCAATTGCTAAAATTGATGAGCAATTGGCGCAAAAGCAAGTTAAATTTGATCAAAATGTTCTTGCGGGCCAATCAACATTCTATGTTCCACTTACAAAAGAAGAAGATTTTGCGGGCTTAAATGATAGCCAAATTGATGCTGCAAAAGCTGCGGTTAAAGAGCGTAATATTAAAGATGCGCTTGGTGCAATTACACTTTCGCGTTCTTCATTTGAACCATTTTTAACAAATTCAACCCGCCGTGATTTACGTGAAAAAGTCCAAAAAGGTTGGATGTCTGTTGGTTCAACTTTTGGCCCCGATAATAGAGGCCTAATCAAAGAAATCGTTGATTTGCGCACACAGCGTGCAAAAATCATGGGCTTTAAATCATTTGCACATTATGAACTTGATAGCAAAATGGCAAAAAACCCTGAAAATGCGATGGCAACAATGAATGCGGTTTGGACTGCATCACTTGCAACCGCTAAAAAAGAGCGTGCAATGCTTCAGGAGATGGCACAAAAAGAAGGTCTTCAAGGTGAATTAAAATCTTGGGATTGGTGGCATTATGCTGAAAAAGTTCGCAAAGCAAAATATGATATAGATGAAAGTGAAACCAAACCATATTTTGAATTATCAAATATGATTAAAGCAATTCATTATAATGCTGGTCGCTTGTTTGGCTTGAAATTTGTTCCACGCAAGGATTTGCCAGTATGGCACCCTGATGTTGTTGGTTATGAAGTATTCGACAAAGCAGGTAAATCTGTTGCGATTTGGTATGGTGATTTTTATACCCGCCCTTCAAAACAATCAGGTGCGTGGATGTCATCTTTACGCGATCAGCAAAAATTGATTGGCGATGTAAAAGCAATTGTATTCAATGTTTGTAATTATACAAAACCATCAAAAGGCAAACCAACATTATTAAGCTGGGATGATGCGGAAACTTTGTTCCATGAATTTGGTCATGCGCTTCATGGTATGCTTTCAAATGTTTATTACCCAAGTCAATCGGGTACAAATGTTCTTAGAGATTTTGTGGAATTCCCAAGTCAACTTATGGAACATTGGCTTCCTACACAGGAGATTTTGGGTCGCTTTGCACTTCATTACGAAACAAAGAAACCAATTCCACAGCCATTGGTTGATAAAATCCTTGCGGCTAAAAACTTTAATGAAGGTTGGCGCACTTCTGAATATATGATGGCGGCGATTATGGACATGAAAATGCACATGATTGAAGGTTCTGCGCCATCTGATATTGATGCATGGGAAAAAGAAATTCTTGATGGTATTGGCGCAATTCCAGAGATTGTTGTTCGTTATCGCCCTGGTTATTTCAAACATACATTCTCTGGTGGTTATTCTGCGGGCTATTATTCTTATATTTGGGCCGCAGTTTTGGAAACCGATGCATTTAATGCATTCAAAGAAGCGGGCAATGTTTATGATGTTAAAACCGCTGAACGCCTTAAAAAATATATATTCTCATCGGGTGGAACCAAAGACCCAATGGATGCATATATTGCCTTTAGGGGGCGCGCGCCAAAAGTTGATGCCTTAATTGAGTATCGCGGTTTAAATGGATAAAATAAAAAGGGCGCGAAATTCGCGCCCTATTTTCTTTCCCTAAAGCATAAATGCTCAATGGGTTTTTTAAATGTGCCTTTGACAATTCTATCAACATAAATTCCCGGTGTATGTATAAAATCGGGGTCAAGCGTTCCGCATGGTACAATTTCTTCGACTTCTGCAATCGTAATTTTACCTGCTGTTGCAATATCAGGATTAGAATTTCGTGCAGTTTTGCGATAAATTAAATTACCTTCTTCATCGGCTTTATATGCTTTAACTAAT
>JAPUEP010000059.1 GCA_027492515.1 Hyphomonadaceae bacterium | reverse complement strand
TTTTCCGACACATTCGGGTAAAGTTGTTTTCGAATTTTTACCTGCAATCGAAGCGGGTTTGAAGCGCCAAGATTTTATGCCGCGCCTTGAAAGTGCTATCGAAACCAAAACTAAAGAGCTTATAAATGAAGCAAAAACTTCATAATCCGAATGCGCTTATAATCCCTTGGTCAATCGCTTTTTTGGCGTTTTTTATCTATGCAATTTACTGGAAAAATACCGCCCAAAAAATTGAAGAAACCATAATGGCACAAAAGGGAAAATCTTTTGACTTTAGCAGGGTTGATGTTGAAGGTTTTCCAATAAGATTTAGTGTAAAATTAAAAAATTTCACCAAACCAATATTCGGGCAAAATCTTCATATTGATGAAATAAATGCCACAACCCGCCCATTATCCCCCCAATTATGGACACTTGATAAGGTTACAGGCATAAGCCTAAATAATTCTGCCAACCAAAAGACAGACATAATCGCCAATAATTTATTGGCAACAATTCATTTTAATTACGGGGCAAATTTGCCAAGGTTTCAACGTATATCGGTTGAAATTGCCAATTTGAATTTTAAAAATGGCGAAAATGTAAAAACATTAAATAATCTAAAAATTCATCTTTTAGGTGATGCGAAAAATAATGCCTATGGCTTTTCTTTTGAAGGTCAAGGGCTTGGGCAATTTGAACCATTTTTAAGCGCTTATGTGGATCCGCAAATTTTACGCGGCCTAATTATCAATGCCAATTCCTATGATAGTGGTTTTGAAAATTGGAAAAATAATAATGGTCAGATTGCAATTAAATATGGCGTGGTAAAACTAAATAAATGGGGCATTTTTAATTCTGGCGATTTTACAAATTTGAATGGAAATATCAATTTTGATAGCCAAAATAATGCCAATGGAATCATTGATATTGAAGCACAAATAACAATATTCTCTGGAAATAAAATCAATATTCCTAATTTCAAAATTTACGTTTCAAATTCCAAAATTGATATTCAAAAATCATTATCATCAATAGATTTAACGAAAATAAGCGCCAATTAGAAATTTATAATGCATTTTCATATATATCTATTGCATTAAAGTTGGAATTTTTGTGTCAATCCCAATTGACTCATAGTCTTAAAAACTATATTGCCACCCACTCTTATACCCCGCCCGTTTGGTGCAGGGGTGTTTTTACATGATTTTGTATGGCGCTTGTGCGCAATTTGAAAGGTTTTCGCGATGTTCGCGGTTATTAAAACTGGTGGTAAACAATATAAAGTTGCCGAAGGTGACAAACTAGTTGTTGAAAAACTAGAAGGTGATGCTGGTTCAAAAATTACTTTTGACCAAGTTCTTATGGTTGGCACTGATAAAGGTGTTAAAGTTGGCGCCCCTGTTGTTGCGGGTGCAAGCGTAACTGCTGAACTTGTTGAAACTTCACGTGGCGATAAAGTTATGGTGATCAAAAAAACTCGCCGTAATACTTATCGTCGTCGTCGTGGTCATCGCCAAACTGAAACTTTGGTAAAAATTACTGCTGTAAACGCATAAGGATTTTGAGATATGGCACATAAGAAGGCTGGTGGCTCGTCACGTAACGGTCGCGATTCAGAAAGCAAACGCCTTGGCGTTAAAAAATATGGCAATGAAAATGTAGTTGCTGGTAATATTTTGGTTCGCCAACGCGGAACTAAATTTTATGCTGGCGCCAATGTTGGCATGGGCAAAGACCACACTTTATTTGCAACAGCAAATGGTGTTGTTGAATTCCGCCGCAAAGCCAATGACCGCGCTTATGTATCGGTTGTCCCGGCACAAGCTGCTGAATAATCACAGCTGCCAAAATAATTCAAAAAAGGGGCGGCTCTCGCCCCTTTTTTTATTGAAAAAACATGCGCGTAGCGCATAAAACAAAAAGCCAATAAAAAACGCCGGGCCGCCCCAAGTTTTTTATTGACCAATTCGTCCAAACCGCTAAGTGAGCGAAGCGAGGGCGGCGGTTTGAGAGTATTATGAAATTTCTAGATTTAGCAAAAATTACGGTGCGTTCGGGTGATGGTGGTAATGGCTCCAAATCGTTTCGCCGTGAAAAATTTATCGAATATGGTGGCCCTGATGGCGGCGATGGCGGCAAAGGCGGCGATGTAATCATTATTGCCGCTGATGGCTTAAACACTTTAATCGATTATCGCTATCAACAGCATTTTTTCGCGGGCAATGGCGAAAAAGGCGGTAGCCGTCAAAAACATGGCGCTTCTGCCGATGATATGATTCTTAAAGTTCCCGTCGGCACTGAAATTTTGGATGAAGATAAAGAAACCATAATCGCCGATCTAAGCAAACTTGGCCAAAGCATAAGAATATGTAAGGGCGGCAATGGTGGGTGGGGCAATATCCATTTCAAAGGCCCAGTGAACCAAGCCCCTGATTATGCAAACCCTGGTTTACCGGGCGAAGAAAAAATTATTTGGCTGCGTCTTAAATTAATCGCTGATGCGGGTCTTATTGGCCTTCCTAATGCGGGTAAATCGACATTTTTGAAGGCGGTTACATCTGCCAACCCAAAAATTGCCGCCTATCCATTTACAACAATCTACCCAAACCTTGGCGTTGCTAGTTTGGGTGCTGATGCGCGCTTTATTATTGCCGATATTCCGGGTCTTATTGAGGGTGCATCCGAAGGTGTCGGCCTTGGAACGCGGTTCTTGGGGCATGTCGAACGCTGCGCCATTCTTTTGCATCTGATTGATGGCACAGAAGAAGATGTGGCAAAATCTTATAAAATCGTTCGCAAAGAGCTTGAGGCCTATTCAGATGTATTGGCGCAAAAGCCAGAGATTGTGGCTTTAAACAAAATTGATTCTTTAAGTGATGAAGAAATCAAGAAAAAGAAAAAAGCCTTAGAAAAAGCATCAAAGCAAGAAGTTCATACAATTTCGGGCATTGCGCAAAAAAATGTTCAACAAGTTTTGGCGCAAATGTTCAAAGAGGTTAAAATCACCCGTGATGAAGTTGCAAAAGAGCAAGATGTTCAAGAAATTGATGAAGGCTGGCAACCATAATGAAATTAAAGGCCGCAAATCGAATTGTTATTAAATGCGGCTCTGCACTTCTTGTAGATTCGCAAAATGGCATTGTGCGCAATGATTGGCTTTCAAGCCTTGCGCAAGATATTGCCAATTTGCGCGCCCAAAAAAAAGATATTTTAATTGTAACTTCGGGCGCAGTTGCCCTTGGTCGCAAGGCTTTAAAACTTAAAAGCGGA
>JAPUEP010000058.1:15856-25387 GCA_027492515.1 Hyphomonadaceae bacterium | reverse complement strand
TGCCGGTTGCAACAGTAACATCTGCTGCCTGATAAGCTTTGATATATTGCAGGCCAACATTACCAACGACAGGAAGCCCCAAGAAAGTAGAATCAATATCTGCTTTGGCGTAGAAAGTTGTCAATTTCTCATTAATTGTCCAACCTCTTTGAGCGCCTTGATAGCTAAGGTTTGAATAATATTTATACACACCATCCTTATAAAGGCCCAAAGCATCATATGAAATCATGCCAGTTGGAACACCAAAGAACGTTGTATCAGTTGTGCCACGTTGATATTTCGAAGGTACTAAAACTTTTGCGGATGTTATACCCAAGAAGCCTTCTTCACCAATTTTTTCTTTGGTACGCTCTGCATAATTAACACCAAATGTCATTTTATTGAAAATTTTGTTTTCAAGTGAACGCGACACAGAAGCCTTCATTGCGCTTAATTCGTCGGTAACAGTTGGGTTTTTCAAATAACCAGCACGGAAAGTTCCAGCACTTGAACATGGTCCACAACCCCAACCACCTGGGTCATTAAGGCCAACAACACCAAAATTAGCATAATTGACACTGCCAGGGGTGCTAGTTGTAGTAATACCAATGCTATTTGTATTGAAGTTCACAGTCTCTTGAGAACCAGAGCCAGCGGTAGTTTCAAGAATAAGATCGGTTCGTGTTGATTTTGAATAGCTAAGGTCGCCGTTCAAAGTCCAATTATTATCAACCTTATACTCGCCGTTAATGCCGAGTGCATCAAGTGTGGCTTCACGATTATTAACATAATTCTCAATGACGGTGTTCACATTTGTGAAAGTACCCGAAGTGATTTTGTTTGCATCAGATGTGTAGCCAGGCTTTAAATTCGCCCCACTCCATGCAAGACCCCATTCAAGGCGTGCAATTTGTTGCAATTCGTTAAAATCAGAATGATAAGCATCAACGACTACACGCGCCGCTTCATTTGGATGCCATTCAAGAACACCCATATAACCTTTGCGTTCGTAATTTGCAGATTGAACCGCATCTTTTTGACCGCCTGTGATAAGTTTGTCTTTATCAGCAGTTAGACAACGAATAGGCCCATTATTAGGGTTTTGATTGTCGCCGCAAGTTGGGTAACCCCAAGATTCAGAACGCTGTGCTTGGTATGGTGTTTTGTTATATGCATAACCCAAAGCCCAACCCAAAGTTTTTGCTTCATTTTGATCAA
Source organism: Hyphomonadaceae bacterium (assembly GCA_027492515.1). Lineage (GTDB taxonomy): Bacteria > Pseudomonadota > Alphaproteobacteria > Caulobacterales > Aquidulcibacteraceae > Pseudaquidulcibacter. Next base: position 24,190 of record JAPUEP010000058.1, on the reverse strand, counting down.
TATATGTTGCTGAGAAACGGTTACCCGAATTAGTGCTTCCACCAATAAAAGCTTTTTGGCTATTTTGTTCACGACGATAATTCAAAGCAACAACACGGTCTTTGTATGACAAAGGACGAACCGTGCTGATATCAGCGGTGCCCGCAATACCTTGATATGTCATTGAAGAATCTGGAGTTTTGAAAATACGAACTTGCGAAATCAATTCTGAAGGATATTGATCAAATTCAGCGCCACGATTGTCGTTTACAGTTGCTTGTTCGCGACCATTCAAAAGTGTAACCGTAAAGTCAGGGCCAAGACCGCGAACTGACAATGTCTGTGCGCGACCATTGGTACGTTGCGCAGCAATACCTGGCAAACGCGCAATCGATTCTGCAATTGAATTATCAGGCAATTTGCCGATGTCTTCCGCAGAAACTGCTTCAATAATTGAAGTAGATTTTCTCTTTGCAGAAATTGAATCCTGAATACTTTTGCGGATACCAGTTACTACAACTGTTTCGGCATTAGTTTTTTCTTGAGCAATGGCAGATGTTGCAGATAGTGCAACACCAAGCGCGATAGCGCTTGTGCTTATCGCAAGATAGCGTGAAACTTTTAAGTTTCCCGATTGAGTTTTCCTCATATGTAACTCCCAGCTTTATAATTATTGCCGCACACGCGGCCAAACTTCTTCCCCGCAAAATATCACAAAAAACAAATAAGGATTTTCTGCATAAAGCCTTATTATATTTTTTTTGCAAAAATTTGCATTGATTAGATTTCTCTAATTATGGCAAGTGTGCATTAAAAAATGGCAATTGTCCACATCAAATTGTAAAATCATGCAAAAAAATGTAGCAGCACCAACAAATAGCAGCGACGAATTATGTATTAGTTTTGCAGTATTTTGCATGATTTTATGACGTTTTTGCGCTTTGCAAATTTTTGCAAATTTTTTGCAAACCAATTTCGTATCAAAAATATTTTAACCAATGTTACAAAAAAGCAACATAATTTTATCTTTTAAGCGCTTTTTTAAAACAACAAATCAAAAGAAAAATATTTTTTGCAAAAATTTTCATACAAAAAGCCTTGCTTTTCCTTAAAAAACCTTCAATAAATTACTTAACATTACATTTTTTGCAAAATTTAAAAGCAAGAAAAATATAACAAGGTAGGAAAAAATGGAGAAACCGCGCCAGTCGGTCTTAGGACTGATAAATCTTTCATTTGGTTTTTTTGGAATTCAAATTGGCTTTGCGTTGCAAAACGCAAATATGAGCCGAATATTCCAAAGCCTTGGTGAAAAACTTGATAATCTTCCCGTGCTTTGGATTGCCGCGCCCTTAACTGGTCTTTTGGTTCAGCCTATTATTGGTTATTTTTCTGATAGAACATGGGGGCCACTTGGTCGCCGTCGCCCGTATTTCTTGGCTGGCGCTATTTTAGCGGCGATTGCTTTGTTTGTTATGCCTAATGTTCCGGGGCTTTTATTTGCGGCAATGATGTTATGGATGCTTGATGCAAGCCTTAATATTTCAATGGAGCCTTTCCGCGCCTTTGTTGGCGATAGTTTGCGCGAAGATCAACACACGCAAGGCTATGCAATACAAACCGCATTCATTGGTGCGGGCGCAGTTGTTGGTTCTATTTTCCCATATATTCTAACCCATCTTGGGGTTTCAAATGAAGCCGCAGAGGGCGCAATTCCCGATAGTGTTCGTTATAGTTTCTGGTTTGGCGGCGCAGCTTTATTTTTGGCGGTTTTATGGACAATCCTTACCACCAAAGAATTTAGCCCTGAAGAAATGGCAAAATTTGAAAGCAAAAACGAAGTTGAGCAGGTTCATGCCAATATAATCCCACCTTTGTGGCATGGCCTTGTATGGCTTGGCCTTGGTGTTTTGGTTTTCATTTTGGTAAAGCCATTCGAATTAAAACAAGAAATATATCTATTAGGCGGCATACTTGCCTTTTTTGGAATTTTGCTAATCAATACAAACATAAGCAAAGGCAAAAATAGCGGCTTTATCGGCGGCATAATGGGTGATTTATTGGCAATGCCACCAATTATGAAGCAATTAAGCGTGGTTCAATTCTTCTCTTGGTCGGCATTATTCATAATGTGGATTTTCACAACACCAGTCGTGGCACAATATGTTTTCAATGCGCCAAATGCTGAAAGTGCAAATTATAATGAAGCGGGCAATTGGGTTGGTGTTTTAATGTCAATATATAATGGCGTTGCCGCGATTGCCGCCCTTGTTTTATTGCCATTATTATCAAAAAAATTAGGCCGCGCAAAAACCCATATGGTTTGTTTGATTATTGGCGCTTTATCTTATGCGAGCTTCTTTATTTTGCGTGATAAATATCTTTTGATTATTTCAGAAATTGGAATTGGCATATTATGGGCATCAATTTTGGCAATGCCATATTCAATCCTTGCAAGCACTTTGCCACAAAATAAACTTGGCATTTATATGGGGATTTTCAATATCTTTATCGTTATCCCACAGCTTTTGGTGGCAACAATCATGGGAACAATTATGAAAACATTCTTCCCAACAGAGCCGATTTACACAATGGCATTTGCCGCAGGTTCTTTGGCAATAGCCGCCTTCACAATGTCAAAACTAAAAGAGGTTTAGTAATGAAAAAAATCATTTCATCGGCAATCGCAATTTCAGTTTTTGCATTTTGTGGCGCCAATGCGCAAAATTCAAATTATAACCCAAAACCATATGTACAGCTTAAGAATGCATCATGGTCAAAAGACGCGGTAATTTATCAAATCAACACCCGCCAATTTACCCAAGAGGGCACATTTAAAGCCGCGCAAAAACAATTGCCACGTTTAAAATCACTTGGTGTTGATATTGTATGGCTTATGCCCATTCACCCAATTGGTGTTAAAAACCGTAAAGGAACATTGGGTTCGCCTTATTCAGTTAAGGATTATTATGGCGTAAACCCTGAATTTGGAACCAAAGAAGATTTAAAAAGTTTCGTGGACGAAGCCCATAAATTGGGAATGCATGTTATCCTTGATTTAGTTGCCAATCATACCGCTTGGGATAATGAAATGGCATCTAAACACCCTGATTGGTATGAACATGATTGGAAGGGTAATTTCCACCCAACGCCTTGGTTTGATTGGTCTGATATTATCGATCTTAATTACGAAAACCCGCAATTGCGCAAATATATGACCGATATGATGGTCTATTGGGTTAAAAATTATGGTATTGATGGCTATCGTGCCGATGTTGCCGGTGCAGTTCCAACAGATTTTTGGGAAAGCGCGCGCAAAGAAATGGAAAAGGTAAAACCTGTTTTCATGCTTGGTGAGTGGCAGCAACGCGATTTGCATCAAAAAGCTTTTGATGCAACCTATGCATGGGATTGGCACAAAACCGCAAAAAATGTTGCCCAAGGTAAGGCAGATGCCACCGCTTTTCACGGCTATTATTCGGAAAATGAAAGTGCGTGGCCACTTGCGGCAATGCGTATGAATTATGTTGAAAACCATGATTCAAATTCATGGGAAGGCACAATGAATGAGAATTTTGGCGACGCCCAAAAAACCATTATGGCACTTCAATTTGTCGCCGAAGGCATCCCAATGATTTATAATGGCGAAGAAGCCTGCAATAACAAGCGCCTTGAATTCTTTGAAAAAGATCCAATTCAATGGAAAGAATGTGGCTATGATGCCTATTTGAAAAAATTGATTGATTTCAAAACCCAAAACCAAGTTCTTTGGAATGGTAAATGGGGTGCGCGCATGGTTAAAGTTGAAAACAATAACCCACAAAAAATCTTTAGCTTTGTTCGCATGAGTGGCAAAAATAAAGTTTTGGCGGTTTTCAATCTTTCAAAAGAAGCCGCAAGTTTCAAATTCACCGATGATTTGCCAAATGGAAATTACAAGGATTTTGATGGCAAAGATGTGAAAATTGATAATGGTGAAATGACGCTTCCTGCGTGGAATTATTCACTTTATTCAGCACATTAATTTATCGCATTAATTCTAATAAATGGGTCACATGGCGTTCCAATGTGGCCCATTTTTTATATTCGCGCACATTATTTGGCGCGTTTTTCCACGCATTTTCAAACGCAATATATTCATCACGATTTTGTAATAAATCCGATAATTTGGAAAGCCTTATTCGAATTGTAAAAACCACCGCACCAGTTTTTGGCAATTTGCGAATAGTTTGACGTTCAACGCGTTCAAAAAGCATATTTGACGCATCATTTAATTGCGCATTTTGCGCAGCTTCACGTAATTTTGTGCCGTTTGGCGTGTATCGTTCATCACCCCATTGCACCGTCCAATTAAATCTTTCCAAAACCATATCGGGGGCAAAATTATCAAAGACACGCGCGATACGACCCGATAAATCAAAATCACCACTTGGAATTGGGTCATGCAATAATGAAAGTGATTTTCCAATGGCATATTGGGCGTTAAAAAATGTTGGCGCGCAAAGTGTTGCGGCAACAAGCTTCCAAACCCCGTCCCTTTTATCCATTAGAATTAAATCATCGGAAACAAGGCGACTGGCGGCAATTAACATGGGCTCTTTTGTATCAATTTCTTTATCTGCCGCCCCAAAAACTAATTGCGCTAATTCTGCTTGAATTTCATCTGTGCCGTGCATAGCTGCATAAACATCATCACAATTTTGCGAAAGCAATTCACCCTTACCTTCAAGCCAATGATTTTGATCATCGGGAAAAAGCCAATTTTCAATTGCAATTGGTTTAAGGCCCACTTCAAATTTTGGTGGGCCATTCATTTTATTGGTTAAATGTGGTGGTAAATTTGCAGACATGCTTGATGTTATTATTTTAATAACATCAACTCAAGTGCTAGTTTGACGCAGCGGAATTAACTTGATTTGGGCCAATTGCACGTTGTGTTGGCCTTGTTGCTGCATCGCCCGAAGTTGGGGTTTGACGCGAACGATAATCGGCGCGCGCAGGGTCATCACCACAATAAGTTGCGAAGACACGTTGCGGATTACCATTTGCATCACGCTTGATACTTTCGATTGTTTCACACGTTGTATCATTACCGCCAACACCATTGGCAAAAACATCATCACTTAGGGAGATTGGCGTTTGCGCCGCAATTTTTGCGCAATCAGGTTCAGGCTGCCCTTTGACGATTACACACATATTTGAAGGCTTATAAAGCGATGCGCTTGGGTCAAATTCTGTTTTTTTAGGCTCGTTTGTGCTTACTGGCGCGGCAACTGACCAATCATTTGCAACACGATTAACATTATCTTGTGGCTCAGTGGCAAGGGCAAAGAAAACTAAAGCTAACATAGCAAAATCCTTATAATTTATATATTATCCGCGCATTTTCTTACTATTTGGCTAATTTATAGAATATGTTCAGGGCTTTCGCCTTTAATTTCTAAATCTGAATTGTTTTTGCCAAAACTAAATTGTCCAAAGCTGACTATATTACCTTCAACAAAATCATTTGCTTCAAAGTTTGGCTCAACCAATCCTTGAACTAATGCTTTAACCGCAACTTGAACACGATTTGTCGCGTTTAATTTAGCCTGACAATTTGAAATATGAAATTGAACTGTGCGGGCGGAAACACCCATTAAAACCCCAATTTCCCAATTAGTTTTTCCATCAAGAACCCAACTTAAACATTCGGTTTCACGATCAGTCAAAGTTGCACTTTTGGGCTTAATTACATATTTCTTTGCAAGATATTGTTTAATCCTTTGCATTGCCAAAATTGCAACAAGGCTTAAAAAATCTTCATCACCCGACTTTATATCAATTACATTTTCAGAAGCAAAACATAAAATTCCAATTGGGCCATTTGGGCCATGAATTGGAAAGTTTATGCCATCCTTTATGCCTTCTTCACGCAATCTACTTATATATTCACGCTCTTTTTTCCCTTTAGCATTTAAGAAAACTTTTCGCCATTTTACGGGATTGCATTGATTTAGCGCATAATGGCGGCATGGATCGATAATTGCCTCCTGCTCGCTTTTGTAAATTTCTTTATGCCAATCACAAAAGGACCCAAATTCAAGCAATTCATTTTTATCTGAAATTGGACAATTGGGGGCAGGTATCATTTGAAAGCTTTTCGCCCCCAAAATGATTGTCAAACTTGCCAGAATTTCCAAAATTTCAGCTTTGGTCTGTGCCTTTCTTAAACTTGCCAAAGCCAGTGCAGAGCCATTGTTTATTTTTGTCATTTGCCTCTCCCGAAACCATAATTTACACTTGAACCCAAGCGCGAATCATACCAATTTACCCGCTTAGGTAGTGATTTTTGCAGTGAGTCGGCAATATTGCGGAATAGGCCGAGGTGTAAGATTATACATTTTAAGTGAAAATCCCTTATTCAAAGCAATATAATTAGTTAAAAAAGATAGTTTCCAATCAAATATGTTGGATAAATTTTCCAATTTCATATTTTTATCCATTTAAACAATAAACCATTTCCTATGCCCTCAAACAATGTTCTTGTTTTGTTCTATATTAAAATTGAATAAGAGTCGATTGTTGATTTCTCAATTTAAAATTTAGGCGTCCAATTTTGACGTATTGATAATTGTGAATATGTGAACTTATTTGGTGGCTTCAATGGATGGATTATGAAGCATGCAATGGCAATATTTAGATTTTGCCCGTTAAAAATAAAAAAGGGGCAAGGCCCCTTTATTTTTTTACCGCATTTGCTTGAGCTAAAGAGCGCCCAATATTTAAAAACCTATCACGGCGATTTTGTTTTAATTCAGCAGGGGAAAGTTTTGATAATTTCACCAATTCAGCCTCTATTGCCTTACCAACCGCATCAATAACACTTGCAGAATGGCGGTGTGCGCCGCCCACTGGTTCTTTGATTATATCGTCAATAACGCCAAGTTCTTTTAGGTCTTCGGCAGTAATCTTCATACCAATTGCTGCATCTTTGGCTTTATCATTTGTGCGATAAAGAATTGATGCCGCGCCTTCTGGTGAAATTACCGAATAAATTGAATTTTCCAACATCAAAACCGAATTAGCAGATGCAATTGCAACCGCACCACCAGAACCGCCTTCACCTGCGATAACTGAAACCATTGGCACACCAAGCGTTAGGCAGCGTTCAGTGCATCTTGCAATCGCCTCTGCCTGTCCGCGCGCTTCGGCGTCAAGGCCGGGGAATGCACCCGCCGTATCAACAAGGCTTATCACTGGAAGGCCAAATTTGTCCGCCATATCCATAAGGCGGATGGCTTTGCGATAACCTTCTGGGCGCGCCATACCAAAATTATGCTTTAAGCGTTCTTCGGTAGTTTTGCCTTTTTCATGACCAATAATAACGCATGGACGCTTTTTAAAGCGACCAAGACCACCCTGTATTGCCTCATCATCACCAAAGGCGCGATCCCCACAAAGCGGTGTATAGTCTTTTATAAGTACATTTACATAATCTTGGAAATGCGGGCGATCAGGATGGCGCGCAACCTTTGTTTTGCGCCATGGATCAAGATTAGCATATAAATCCGCCAATGCTTTATTTGATTTTTCACGCAATTTTGTAATTTCTGCGCGAACATTTGCACCAGTTCCCGCAGAAGCAGCGGCAACTAATTCATCAATCTTTTTTTCAAGCTCTGCAATTGGCTTTTCAAAATCTAGATAATTATTTGTGACCATAATTTGCAATAGAGCCGAATTTACCCAAGGGCAAGCCTATATTACCGCTTATTAAAAATTTGCTTCAAATGCGCCGCGCCCGCCATTTGCCATTGCAATGAGGGAATATAATTTTGCAGCATCAATAGGTTTAGGTAAATAACCATCGGCGCCGGCGTCAAATCCTGTTTTTATTTGCTCTAAAGCTGCATCCGCTGAAAGCATTATGATTGGCGTCTCTCGGTTCAATTTTGAAGATTTTCTTATTTTTTTACATGCTTCTATGCCATCAATATTTGGCATACGAACATCAAGAAGGATTAAATCATAGCTTTTTTTATTTGCGCAATTTATTGCCAATGCGCCATCTTCTACAAGCTCTAAATCGGCACCAATTATTTCAATAAATTTCCCTAAAATATGCCTATTTGCCGCATTATCATCTGCCGCCAAAATATTCATTTTCATAGCGCTTATTTCGCTAATATCATAATTTGCGGCGCTTTGGGTTTCAATATCTTCGATTTTCCCAATGGGCAATGGAATATTTGCCATGAATACAGAACCTTTGGAAGGTTTAGATTCAACTTTGATTTGCCCACCCATTAATTTAATCAAGTTTGAACAATTTGATAATCCAAGGCCAGTGCCACCATAAAGGATTGAAATTTC
>JAPUEP010000058.1:0-15846 GCA_027492515.1 Hyphomonadaceae bacterium | reverse complement strand
CCGCTGCGAGGCGGCGCTCCCACTGGGCGTCGCCCACCCCTCCAGTCACGCCAGTTCGACCACTTTGCGCAGCCAAGGCCAGTGCCACCTTAACGGATTGAAATTTCAGAATTTGCTTGGGAAAATGGTAAAAATAGGCGCTGTTTTTCTTGTTCACTTATTCCAATGCCTGAATCATGAACTTCGATAATAAGATTTCCATTTTCATAATTTGCTTTAAGGCAAACCCAACCCATTTTGGTAAATTTGAATGCATTAGAAAGTAAATTATTTACAATCTGAACAATTCGATTGGCATCACCCACCAAAACTTGCGGCAATTGCCCATGATAGTCGCAAATGAATTCAAGCCCCTTATTATTAATATTTTTTTCCCATAAATCAGCGATATTATCGAGCATATCAGAAGGGTTAAAGGCCTTGCTTTCTATATCTAATTTTCCAGCCTCCATTTTTGAATGATCGAGGATTTCATTCAAAAGCAAAATCATATTATTTCCGCTTTCAAGAAGCGTATCCAATAATTCAACATTTTCATTAGATTTTAAATTTTGGCGCAATAAAAATGCCGAACCTAAAATGGCGTTTAATGGATTACGCAAATCATGGCTTATGCTTGCAACATAGGTTGATTTTGCTTGATTTGCATTTTGCGCCTGTAGGTGCGCCAGTTCACGCTCAATTTGCAATTCATGGAAAATTGCTTCGCTTTTAAGTTTGTTTTTTAATGATATTATTAAATATGCGGCGCCAAAAATAAAAGTTATTGTTAAAAATATCATTGGCGTTTGTGAATTTTTACGTTCAAACCAAACCTGAAGAATACTTAAAAGCGGCAATATAATAATATATGGCGCAATCATTTTAATGCGCATTGAATAAACTTGGTGCGTTGCAGTTGTATGCGAAATTATAGAGCCAACAACAAACCAAGTAATGCAGGTTTTCGCCCATGCATCACCCAGAAACCAACCAAAGGGGGCAATTGAACAATAAATAACAGCGCCAAAAGTTCCAACATTAAATAGGAAATTCCTAAGCTTAATATCGCATGGTTTAGCGCGCGCTTTATAGCTTAGGTTCAATTCAAAAAGCTGATTGGCAAAAGTAAGGAAAAACCAGATTAAAATTATATTTATTGGAACTTCCATAAAGGCCAAATTTACGCCGCATAAAGCAGCAAAGGCCATGCGGGCCCAAATTCCCTTTATTCTTACATTGCAATATTCAACGGCAATATCAGAATCAATTTTCTCTCTTATTTTTTGTGATTCTTGCTCATAGATGCCGATATTAGTTTCTGCATTTCTCAAAACCTGCCTCATAGTTTCTTATTATTTTATTGTTAGAATCTATTTTAATTCGGCATTTTTGCAAGTTAATTGCCCCAATATACCGATGCGTAAACTAAAAATTGACAGCTTAAGAAGACAAAAATGGTAATTAGTCACAAAACTTTACAGTTTGGGGCTTGGTTTTTAACTTTGGATTGACCAAATTGGAATTATTGTAAGTCAAATTGCCATGCGCCATTCTTTTAGCGCCTAGGAGGAATTATGTTACGTCTTGATGAAGAAGAAACACCAACCCAAGAATCATCCTTGGCATTATTAGAAAAGGCGCTTCTTGATTCGCGCACTATTCTGCTTACCGGCGGAATTGATGATAAACAGGCGCGCCGCGTTGCTGAGCGTTTGATTGCTTTGTCTGGAATTTCAAATGATCCAATCTTAATTGTCCTTTCATCACCTGGCGGTCACGTTGAAAGCGGTGATATGATTCATGATATGATTGGTTTTGTATCTGCACCTGTTAATATACTTGCAACAGGTTGGGCGGCATCTGCGGGTGCTTTGATTTATACTGCGGTTCCTGTTGAGCGCCGTTATGCGCTTCCTAATACGCGTTTCTTACTTCATGAACCACGCGGCGGCGTTGGCGGCATGGCTTCTGATGTTGAAATTCAGGCACGTGAAATCATCCGCATGCGTGAGCGTTTGAACAAAATTTTCGCCGAAGCAACTGGTCAAAAATATGAAAAAATCGTTGAAGATACAGACCGCGATTATTGGATGAGTGCGCAAGAGGCCAAAGATTACGGCCTTGTTGGCAATATAATCAAACATATAAGCGAAATAAAATAAGATTTGGCGCCATTAGGCGCCATTTTTTTGTCCAAAAAATGAACATTATGCAAAATGTTCATTTTTTATCTTGCAACGCAGCAAATATGCATATATTAAAATCATGACACTTGCGTCATATTTTTATATGGAAAATTTGAAATGCGTACCCTCCCTATTAAAAAAATTGTTTCTGGCCTTGTTTTTTCATCTGCATTAATCGGCACAAGCCTATTTGCGGGCAATATTAATGAGGTGAAGGTTGTTTTGGTAAGCCCGCTTTCTGCCCCTAAATTAAATGTTATTGCTGGCGATGGCGTGTTTAATTGCGATGGCAATACTTGCACTGCATCTATGGAACGTCAAAAACCAATGTCACGCGATTGCCGCCCACTTGCACGCCAAGTTGGCAAAGTTGCATCTTTCCAAGTTGGTTCAGCAGCACTTGACGAAAAAGGTCTTGAAACCTGCAACAAAGGCATAAATTAAGCCATATTTTGCGCTTTTTCCTCAACCATTGCCACGATTTTATCGACCATTTCGCTATTTTCGGACTTGGCAATGGTTTTGCCATTTACATAAATCATGCCAGAACCTTTGCCCCCGCCTGTAAAACCAATATCTGTATAAAGCGCTTCACCAGGGCCATTAACAACACATCCGATTATCGAAAGTGAAATTGGTTTATGAATATGGGCAAGTTTTTCTTCTAATATTTCAACGGTTTTTATAACATCAAAACCTTGGCGCGCGCATGATGGGCATGAAATAATATTTACGCCGCGCGTTCTTAAACCAAGTGATTTTAAAATATCAAAGCCAACACGAACCTCTTCTTCTGGTTCGGCGGAAAGTGATACGCGAATTGTATCGCCAATCCCTGCCCATAATAAATTTCCAAGGCCGATTGATGATTTAACCGTTCCAATACGGCGCCCACCTGCTTCGGTAACACCCAAATGAAGCGGGCAATCAATTGCCTCCGCAAGTTGCATATAGGCGGCAACGGTTAAGAATGCATCGGATGCTTTGACCGAAATTTTAAATTCATGAAAATCATTATCTTGCAAAATTTTTGCGTGATTAAGCGCGCTTTCAACCATTGCATCAGGGCATGGTTCACCGTATTTTTCCAACAACTCAGGCTCTAAAGAACCTGCATTAACGCCAATACGAATTGCACAGCCATAATCTTTGGCAGCTTTTATAACTTCTTTTACGCGGTCCGAATTTCCAATATTACCGGGATTTATGCGCAAACATGCAGCGCCCGCAATTGCCGATTCAATCGCCCTTTTATAATGAAAATGAATATCGGCGATAAGCGGAACTTTAACCGATTTAACAATTTCACTTAATGCCGCCGATGATGCTTCGTCTGGAACACTAACACGAACCAAATCGGCGCCTGCTTCTTCACATCTTTTGATTTGTTCAATTGTGGCATGCGCATCCGAAGTTAATGTGTTGGTCATTGTTTGCACCAAAATTGGTGCATCACCACCAATTTTTAAATTTCCAACACTAATTTGACGGGATTTGCGACGTAAAATAGTTCGCCACGGGCGGATATTTTCAAGTGAATTATGTGATGTCATAGATTTTCTTTATAGCTTTTCCCAAAAAGTGTGAAGCATTTTTTGGATAGAGGCGCGGTAATTAAAATTCTAATTTTTAAAATTAAACCGCATTTATTTTTGCACAGGCGTCGCAATTTGGTTTGTAACAGAATTTGTAACTTCATTAGCAACAGCATTTGCAAGTGCCGCCGCCTCTTGGTCTTTTGCCATCTGCTGTAAATCAGGAACACGCCACCAATCAACACGTTCATGATTGCCACCAACATTTATAGTTTGACCAAAGCCACGAATTTCAACTGCGCCTGCATCTTCTGTTGAAATTATAAAGCGCCCCAAACCATCAGCAGGTAAAGTTTGACCCGCTTTAAGGTATTTATCAGCAACCAAAGCGCCATCTTGTCCACGCAAATTAACATGAACATCGCGCAAAGCATGAATTGTAATCAATGGATCAATCGCAACAACAGAACGACCAACATTTTGCGGATTTTTTTGTGCCCAAGCTTTTATCGCCTCATCAGGGCTTTTTACACTTTCTTGTGGCGCGCGCATAATATTGTTTGAAATAATCCCAACAATCGCCCATGCAATCAATAAAAATAGTGCAACAGCACCAATAGGCAAAACAAGGCGTGTGTCAAAAGTTTTTCCACGCACTTCTTCATTGTGTTTTTGATGTGGCTCCCAAGCTGAACGAAAATCTTCAACAAGGCTTTTTACATCATCCAAATCAACCAATTCGGCATAAGCACGTACATAACCAAGGCCATAGCCAAGACCCGGTAATTTAGAGAAATTCATTGTTTCCATTGCCGCCACTTGGTCAGGGCGCAATTTTAATGCTTGTGCAACTTGAACTACAGAAAGGTTTTGCTCAAGGCGGGCATTTTGTAATTTTGAACCAGGGCCATCGCTTTGCGGATTGTCAATTGAACCAACAACACGCAAACGCACATGCGCCGGGCGCTTTACCCGAACTTCATCCAGTGCTTTTTGTGCTTCCGCTGGTGTCATTACTGCCTCAATTAACCAAGTCTATAATATCAACTTTAACATCTGGTTTATGCTTAATGTTTTATTCGCAGATATTGCCAATAGCTAAGTTAAATTTTTTTGCAGTGCACACATAAAAAAATGCACAAATGCCTAAAAATCGCCACGCTATCAACGGGTTGAATATAAAGTCCAATAATGAATGTAATTTGACCAAATCAAGGCAATTTTATTAAATATGCTGTTATTTAATGCAATAAGTTTGAAATTTATGCATTTTATGCCCTGTGAAACATATTTGCTACACAATTATGCCTTTGGTTTCACAAAAATTGCGCAATTCATTTCTTATATCGCAATTTTCATTGGCAAGAATACTTTGTATTTTTTCTTTTAAATCTGAATAATCGGTTGCAAGTATCATTTCTTTAATTGCAGACAGACCAGATGGCGGCATTGATAAAATATCAAAACCAATTCCGATTAATGCCATTGCCTCTAATGGGCGACCAGCGTGTTCACCGCAAACTGAAATTGGGGTATCGCCCGCATTTTCCTTGATAAATTTCAAAAAGCTTAAAGCGGGTTTTGATAAAATATCATAACGTTCACCAAGCTTTGTTGAACCCCTATCCGAAGCAAAAAAGAATTGCATTAAATCATTGGTTCCAACTGAAAGGAAATCTGCTTTTTTTGCGATTTCACTTACTGACCAAGCAATAGATGGCGCTTCTACCATTGCGCCAATTTCAAGCTTTTTAGGCGGTTTACGCCCTTGTGATTTGGCCCATTCAACTTCTTTTAGTAAAATTTCTTTGGCTTCATCAAATTCAGAGACAATTGAAACAAGTGGGAACATAACACGCAAATGCTTATCTTCTGTTGCGCGTAAAAGTGCACGTAATTGATAAATTAAAATTGCCTTTTTATCGAGGCCAAGACGCAAAGCACGCCACCCCATTGCAGGGTTTTCTTCGCGTTCACCCTGCATAAAGCGGGCAATTTTATCGCCGCCCAAATCCAAAGTCCTGAAGGTGACAGGTTTATTGCCCGCATTTTCAACAATTGTTGAATAAAGCGTGGTTTGCGCATCAACGCGGGGTAATTTATTTGAAACCATGAATTGAAATTCGGTTCTAAATAAACCCACACCTTCAGCGCCAGATTGATCAAGATTTTCCAAATCAAGCACAAGCCCTGCATTCATCATCAATCTTATGGCTTTGCCATCGCGGGTTACGCTTGCAACATCTTTTAATGCATTAACACGCACACGCTCGGCAGTTTGTGCACGAAAACGTGCTTCAAACGCTTCAAGAACCATTGGGTCATAGCGTAAATATGCAGCCCCTGCATTTGTATCGACGATAATTTTATCGCCAGCCTCAGTTCGTGCAAGAAGGCCGCGAATTTGACCAATCATTGGTATGCCCATTGCACGCGCAATTATTGCGGCATGGCCCGATGAAGTGCCTTCTTCAAGCAAGATTGCCCGCAAATCTGTATTGGCATATTCAAGCAATTCCGCAGGGCCAATATCGCGCGCCACCAAAATCGCTTCTTCAGGAATGAATTGGGTTAAATTATCGGTTCCCGCCAAATGGCGCAAAAGACGATTGTCCAATTCTTCGAGATCATGAAGTCTGTCACGCAAATATTGATCTTTTGCCGCCATCATACGTGCACGGTGTTCAGAACGAACCTGTTCAACCGCCGCCTCCGCCGTAAGGCCGGCGCGCGTACCTTCAACAAGGCGCTTTTCCCAATTTCTATCTTGCGCCAAAAGCGCAATCATTTCCAAAACTTCCAAAGAAACCGCACCCAAAGTATTAGCTTCACCAGTAAGAAGTTTATCAAGGCCGTTACGCAAATCGCGCAAACCTTCTTTTAACCGAACCTCCTCGGCCTCGGGGTCATCACTTAATAATTTTGTTGCGGCAACTTCGGGGGCATGTAAGAGCGCGATGCCTTTGGCAAGGCCCTTGGCAAAAGTGCGCCCATGCATTGATTCAGGAAGGCTTGGCTTGATTTCAAAATCAGGAAGCTGTGATGATAAATCAGTTGCCGAAACAATTTCGCCCAAAACAGTGGCAATTGTTTGAAGAACATCGATTTCATCTTCGGGATAGGTTCTTTTCGCTTGGTTTTGCACAACCAAGACACCAATTAAACGCCCCGCGCGCAACATTGGCACGCCTAAAAATGATTGATATGGATCTTCACCAGTTTCAGGACGATAAGAGAAACGTTTATGCTGCGGCGCATCAGAAAGACTTATTGGCTCTAAAGATTCGGCAACAAGGCCAACAAGACCTTCGCCATCTTTCATTCGCGTGCGGTGAACAGCCTCACTTTTAAGACCTTCAGTGGCACACAATTCCATAGAGCCATCAGAGCGGCGCAAATAGATTGAACAAACATCGGCAACCATTTCGCGGGCAATTTGCGAGACCATGTGATCAAGGCGCGTTTGTGTATCGCCCTCATCTGCCATGAGTTCGCGCAAAGAGCGCAACAATCTGCGCGAAGAGCCGAATGTGTTCAAATTAGCATTAGCCATAAATTGCTTTTATAATATCAAACAAATTTAAGCTAGACGCATACACGCCTTATGCACAAATTTGATACAATTGCCGCATTTTTAATCACTGAAAACTTTGTCTATGTGCCCACAAGCAATCGGGCCATTTGCGGACTAGTTTCCATTACATCCTTAAGAGAATATTTATTTAATACGCCAAGGAACGCGATTACCGCCTCTGCCATTGGTTTTGGAAGGCTGCAATTTCCACGTAAAGGACATTCAGTGCAGTCAATCATCTGCATCTCTGGTTCGAATTTTTTTACAATCTCACCAATATTTATCTCTTGCGGTTGAACCGCAAGGCGCATTCCGCCGCCACGACCTTTTGTACTTTTGACATAGCCGTTTTTTACCAAGTCTTGGACAACTTTTACAAGATGATGCTGTGACACATCATATTTTTTTGCTATCTCACCCACAGTTACCAAACGCTCAGGCTCATTGGCCAAGAAGAGCAATACTCTTATTGCGTAGTCTGTAAATAATGTAAGCCGCATGAATCCCACCTTTGCGACAATATGTGTTAGTTAGAAAAATATAGTTTTTTTAGTGCCGCTTTTATCGGCTTGGCGTTACTTTATACACGCTGTATAAAAAGTTCAAATAAATCGTGCTTTTAAAAGCATATATTAACAGTGGAAAATTGGTAAAATCGTTCAAAAATATATATTAGGGCGTTAAATGACGCAATTTTATTCCCAGATACATCTTATTCACGTGATTGCAGTTTCATTATCTGGCTTTGCATTTTTGCTGCGCAGCATTTTTTCAATTTTTGGCGCAAAATGGCCAAAGAATAAAATCATAAGAATATTAGTTTATATAATCGATATTATTTTAATTAGTGCCGCAATTTCACTTATCATAATTTTGCCCAAAGAAGTTTTTAAAAATAATTGGCTTAATTTAAAAGTTTTCCTTGTTTTTATCTATATAATATGCGGCTTTGGCGCGATGAATGCCAAATTGAAAACGGGGATTCGTTTGCTCTTTTTATTATCATCAATAGTAATTTATTTTACCATAATTGGGATTGCATTAAATCATAATCCACTTGGTTGGCTTTCTTAAAATATCTTGCGTCAAAAAATTGCCATATTTGCGTTTCAAATATATATTTCATAGAAAGAATATTGAAATGAATAATATTGCAAAAACCACATTGCCACTTTTATCAATAGGTTTTTTAAACCTCTTTGGCTTTCCTGCGATGGCAAGTGGAAACATTGCTATGACAGAGCAAAAAGTAAATTTCACAAACCATAATAAATGCATGGTGGAAATTAATAAGGTTTATAAAGGTATTTTACAAACCAAAAACCAATATATTCCATCAACACCAGGCGTCACAAGCAAAGTTGACTTAGAATCAAGCACAAATGGCGTAAAAATAATTGATAAAAATAATGCCGAACTTGACGCAAAAATTTGGTATCACCACAGCATGGCGAACCCATCAATTGGCAAAGTTGAAACAAGCCACACATTCACAACATATAATTATAAATGCAGCGGTAAAACCATGATTATAAATGGTTCACAAGGCTATACGCTTAGCACGTTTGAAGATATTCCAACCGCAAATGAGGGCTCACAAGAACCTAATCAGGCATCCAAACCATAGGCAGTATGCAAAGCACGAACCGCAAGTTCGGTATAAGATGCATCTATCAGAACTGAAATCTTGATTTCAGAGGTTGAGATATTTTCAATATTGATGCCTTTTGAAGACAATGCTTCAAACATAATTTTCGCAACACCAACGTGTGAACGCATACCAACGCCGATAACTGACACTTTTGAAACGTCTTTTTTAACGATAATATCGCGGAATTTGGCTTCTTCTTTGATTGCACTTATGACTTCTACTGAACGATCTGCTTCACGCTCTGGAATTGTGAAGGTCATATTTACCGCACCATCAGTTCGTGACGGCGCTTGAACAATCATGTCAACGTTAATATTGGCATCAGCCAAAGCACCAAAAATTTTGGCGGCGATACCTGGATGATCTTCAACACCCAAAATTGAAATTTTTGCTTCATCGCGGCTATAAGCGATGCCGGAAACGATTTGCTTTTCCACGATTTCTTCCTCATCACAAACAATTGTACCAGGGTTTTCATCGCCCGGCTCAACAAATGAACTTAATACACGAACTGGAACTTTTTTGGCCATTGCCAATTCCACCGAACGTGTTTGTAAAACTTTTGCACCCAATGATGCCATTTCAAGCATCTCTTCATAAGAGATTTTTGACAATCTATGTGCTTTTGAAGTGATGCGTGGGTCGGTTGTGTAAACCCCATCCACATCAGTGTAAATATCACATCTATCAGCATTAATTGCCGCCGCAACCGCAACCGCCGAAGTATCAGAGCCACCACGCCCCAATGTTGTAATGCGTTTTTTTTCTGTAATCCCTTGAAAGCCCGGTATTACAGCAACCGCACCACTTGCCATTGCATCTAATAATTCAGGGCATTCAATGCCAGAAATACGCGCCGATGCATGAACATCAGATGATTCAATTGGAATTTGCCAACCCTGCCAAGAACGCGCGCGAACACCCAATTTACGTAATGCAAGTGACAAAAGGCCCGTTGTTACTTGTTCACCAGTTGCAACAACAACATCATATTCATCATTAAATTCTTCGGCAGATAGGCCCGCGCCAGACGCCTCAGCTAATGCAACCAATTTATTGGTTTCACCCGACATTGCAGAAACAACGACCGCAACTTCATGCCCCTGCGAGCATTCATGGGCAACAAGGCGCGCGACACGTGCAATACGTTCCACATCGCCAACCGAAGTTCCACCAAATTTCATCACAATACGTGACATGATAATCTCTTTATGTTGATTCAAATTACAAAATTCAAATTTCACGCGCAAAAGCCCGAATTTTATAAAAAGGTCAATGGCAAATCACACAATTTAAGCATTATTTTTCTAATTCTTTGGTATTGTTAGGTGAAAATAGAAAAATTTTTTCTTTTCCAAAACAATAACAAAAGCGTATAAGGATATTATGACTGAGCTAAATACAATTGATGAAAAAGAGGTCGCAAAATTTGCGGCAATGGCGGATGATTGGTGGAATCCGAATGGGAAATTTCGTCCGCTTCATAAATTTAACCCGACCCGCCTTAAATTTATTCGTGATAATGTTATGGAACATTATGGAATCACTGACCATTCAAAGCCGCTTACAGGTTTGAAATTGCTTGATATTGGCTGTGGCGGCGGGCTTTTATCCGAACCAATGGCGCGTATGGGCGCAGAAGTTACAGGCATTGATGCCACTGAAAAAAACATAAAAACCGCAAGTGCGCATATTTTAAATTCAGATATAAATATTGATTATCGCCATAATACTGCCGAGGATTTAGTAAAAACCCATGAGGGTAAGTTTGACGTGGTTCTAAACATGGAAGTTATTGAACACGTAAATGAGCCACAGGAATTTTTACGAACCGCAATGAAATTATTATCGCCCAAAGGTATAATGTTTGTTGCCACAATAAACCGCACCGCAAAGGCACGCGCACTTGCATTATTTGCCGCCGAAAACATTCTTAAATGGCTTCCACCTGGCACGCATGATTATGATAAATTGGTAAAGCCAGAAGAAATTTTGCCAATTTTACGCGAAGATAAAAATGCAACAATCGAAGGGCCAATTGGGGTTTCATACAATCCAATCACCGATAAATTCTCATTGAGCAATGATGTATCAATGAATTATATGATTGTTTTTAAACGCTAATATTTTCACAAAGCGTCATCAATGTCCGCTTAGACTGACACAATGTATAATATATTTGACATGTGCATTGATGTCTGGTATATTTGACATATAGTCACATATAAAGGACACCACAATGAGCAATACTAATCAAACTAAACCAAAGAATTTTTTTCAAAAATTCATAAATTTCACAATCAAAGGCCTAGTAATTACGGCAATCTTATACGTAATTGCGGCATTTGCTTTAACCTTTGCGCCGCAAAAAGATTTTAAAAATAAGGTTACAGGTGTTACACGCACTAATCTTTCGGCAAACAATCAAGTTGAATATAAAGAGCATTATTTTCAAATGCGCGATGGCGCAAAAATATATGCAAAAGTCTTTGGCGACCAGAATAGCACAAATGTTTTAATGCTTCACGGCGTTGCCACAAACTCACAAGGGCTTGAAAATTTTGCTTCGCAAATGGCGAAAGAAAATAAAGTTAGAATTACAATTTTTGATTTACGTGGACATGGCAAATCTGATGGAGAAATGTGGCAAGCATCATATATTGGTCAATATGATGATGATATTGCCGACATTATAAAACAAATTAAAGCGCAAAATAACGGCCCACTTATCCTTGCGGGTCATTCAATGGGCGGCGGCATTACATTACGCTATGCCTTGGCACAAAATGCCCCAAATGTTGATGCTTATTTACTTGTTTCACCCCTTTTGGGCGGCGATTCAGAAAGCATGAAGCCGCAAAACAACGAAGCAAAAACCACAAATGCACCACAACAAGAATCGCAAGTTATTTTCAGAACACCGCGCATGATTGGCGTTCTTATGTTCAATATTATTGGTATTAAATCTTTTAACAGCCTTCCAATCATGCTTTTTAATCATATTGATCAGCCAGCATATGGATTTAACGCTCTTGCAAGCATGCAACCAAATGAGCCTAAAGATTATAAAATTGCACTCGGAAACATTAAAACGCCTTTATTATTAGTGGCGGGCAATAAGGATGAATATTTTAACGCCCTTGCCTATCCGCAAATCATAAAAAATTATTCAAAGGGTGACGCAATCTTAGTAAATAACGAAACCCACGAAGGAATATTAAGCAATAATGAAGCAATTTTGGATATCAAAAATTGGCTTGTAGCAAATAAATTTGTATCACAATAATCAGGGACAATGGAAAACATGCAAATCGAATTATCAATAATCCTTATGAAATGGCTGATTTCCTTGGCTATAATTGGATCAATAATCTTTTTCAAACGCAAACATACAGGCAAACTAACCTCAAGATTAATTATTGGTTTTGTTATGGCGCTTGCCTCAATCATACCCGCTATTATCGATGCATTATACACAAATGGGCAAGCAGGTTATGCGAATATACCACTTTTCTTGGCAAGTTTGATTATGACATTATGGCCTGAAAACAATGATGAGCAGGTTTCAAATTATACTTTTCAAGAAAAAAGTGACTTTATAATTCTTGTATCAATTATTATTGTTTATGGTTGTGCAAGCTTCATGATTGTGCAAAATTTTAATAGTGGGAATGGGCTATATTGGATTATTTTATCAAGTATTGTCTTTGCAATTATAACCTTATTATCACACGTCTTGCTTGCGATATTTCATAAACCTGAGGAAAAAGATGAGCGTGACGAGATAAATTCATGGCGCAGTGCGAAAAATGCTTATTCAATTTTAAGCGTTGGAATTTGGATCAGCTTTGCCATAATTTTAATTTCGCATAATATTTTTGCATCTGCTTTTGCCCTATTTGGCGCATTCATATTGGCAGAAGTTGTTAGGTTGGCATCATCTTTATTTTACTATAGATACGCCCCATGAGTAATTTGAACAATGAGTAAATTAGAAAAGAAGACATTAAGCAATTCTATTCGAACATTGCGCTTCATGGCTGGCGAAATGACGCAGCAGCAATTGGCCGATAAAGTTGGCGTCACAAGGCAAACCATTGTCGCGATAGAGCAAAATAAATATGCCCCGTCACTTGAAGTTGCTTTCAGAATTGCCGATGTTTTTGCAAAAGGTCTTGAAGATGTTTTTCAATATCCAAGGGACAACCCAATAAAATAAATAAATTCCGCGATTTATATTGCCGCTCCCTTGCAAATCAAAGATTTGCGGGGGAGCTGTCACGTAGTGACTGAGGGGGCTGCGAGTGAAACGAGCCAAGAATATCGTGGAAAACCCCCTCCGTCTCGCTATGCGAGCCACCTCCCCTAAAAATCATATATTTTCAAGGGAGGAGATAAACTATTATTTATAAAGTGAAATCATTTTTTCCAATGGAATTGGTTTGATTTTGCTTGCATTGCCAGAAGTACCAAATTCGTTGAAACGTTGGATACATACTTCTTTTGCCGCTTGGCGTGCAGGTTCAAGATATTTGCGCGGGTCAAATTCGCTTGGTTTTGTAACAAACATTTTGCGAATTGCGCCAGTCATAGCAAGGCGAATATCGGTATCGATATTGATTTTGCGAACCCCATGTTTGATGCCTTCTTGAATCTCTTCAACAGGAACGCCATAAGTTTCCTTCATATCGCCGCCAAATTCACGGATGATTGCCAATAATTCTTGTGGCACTGATGATGAACCATGCATAACCAAATGTGTATTTGGAATAGCCGCATGAATTTCAGCAATACGTTTAATTGCCAAAGTTTCACCGGTTGGTTTTTTTGTGAATTTATATGCGCCATGCGATGTACCAATTGCAATTGCCAAAGCATCAACGCCGGTTTTTTCAACAAAATCTTTGGCTTCTTGTGGGTCGGTTAAAAGTTGTGAATGGTCTAATTTGCCTTCAGCACCAACACCATCCTCTGCCTCACCCATACCAGTTTCTAGTGAGCCAAGGCAACCTAATTCACCCTCAACAGAAACGCCGATTGAATGGGCAAATTTGCAAACTTCGCGTGTTACTTCAACATTATATTCATACGAAGAAGGGGTTTTGCCATCCGCCATCAAAGAGCCGTCCATCATAACAGATGTAAAGCCAGAGCGAATAGAGGCTTGGCAAACCGCAGGTGATGTGCCGTGGTCTTGGTGAAGAACAACAGGAATATCTGGATAAAGTTCAACCGCTGCCAACATTAGATGACGAAGCATAGGCTCTGACGCATATTTACGTGCACCTGCTGATGCTTGAAGGATTACAGGGCTGTTGGTTTCGGCTGCTGCCTCCATAATCGCAACAGTTTGTTCCATATTATTTACGTTAAACGCAGGAACGCCGTAATTATTTTCCGCCGCATGATCCAAAACTTGGCGCAAAGATACAAAAGCCATTCTAACACTCCCTATATATTCAAAATTATGACACTAATTCCTCTACTGCCTTTGTAAGGGCTTCGCAAGTGAGGCCAAAGAACGCATATAAATCTTTGGCAGGGGCAGATTCACCAAAGGTTGAAATCCCCAAAACTTTACCATTTAAGCCAGTATATTTATGCCAAAAATCAGGGTGCGCCGCCTCAATTGCAACATTCGGCAAATTGCTTGGTAAAACGCTTGCTTTATATTCTTTTGATTGACGGTCGAAAACATTGGTTGATGGCATTGATACAACATTGGTTGCAATGCCTTTATCGGCCAATGCCGATTGTGCGGCAAGGGCGATTTCAACTTCTGAACCAGTTGCCAAAATATTGGCTTTTGCGCCTTCTTTTTTGCTTAAAATATATCCACCTTTAAGGATTCCATCGATATTTTGCGCATTTGAAACAGGCGGCAAATTCTGACGTGAAAGTGCCAATGCAGATGGCCCATCTTTACGTTTGATAGATTCACACCATGCAATAAAAGTTTCCAATGGGTCAGCAGGGCGCCAAACATCAAGATTTGGAATAATTCTTAAAGATGGCACATGTTCGATTGATTGATGGGTTGGCCCATCTTCACCAAGACCAATTGAATCATGCGTAAACACGTGAATTGTACGCAATTTCATCAATGCAGACATACGAATTGCATTACGCGAATAATCAGAGAATGTAAGGAAGGTTCCGCCATAAGGCAAATAACCGCCATGAAGCGCAAGGCCATTCATAATTGCCGCCATACCAAATTCACGCACACCATAAGATAAATGATTACCCCATGTATCGCGGCCAGCTTTCACGCAGCCTTTGAAATTTGTAAGGTTAGAGCCGGTCAAATCCGCCGAACCACCAAAAAACTCTGGACAAAGCGGGGCAAGCGCATCAAGCGCTAATTGGCTTGCTTTACGTGTTGCAACAGCCTGTGGATTTGCAGCAATTGAATTTACAATTTCTTTTCGGACTGCCGAATCTTTGGCGGTACGGTTTGTCCATTGCGACTTGCAAACAAAATTATAATATCTGTTACGCACTCCCATATTTAAAGCCGTGGTCTGGGCAAATTTATTTAATTCAGCTTCCTTGGCAGCAATACGTTCACGCTCATATTTTAAAGTTTGGTCTTTCAAAGGATTTTCGGCTTTTTCAATCAACTGCAACAGCTCTTTGATTTCACCTTCAAAAACCTTATAGGGCTCTTCCATTTTCTTTTTTACTTCTTTGCGGAAGCCATCAACCTTAGTTCTTATGGAAGCAATCTCTTTTTGCGCTGTTTCCATATCTTTAAGGTTGTCCTCGGTTACGACCAATCCAACATACTTTTCAATATGGCTTTCAAGGCCCTGCTTGATCTCGGCAAAGTTCCATTTAAATTCATAGACGTTTGATATGATTTTTAAATCAGTTACTGCCGGCTGAACTGGTGTAGACTCTACATCAATAATATCT
>JAPUEP010000057.1 GCA_027492515.1 Hyphomonadaceae bacterium | reverse complement strand
CGCTTCGGTTCTCAAAATATACCATTTTCGCCGCATAAAAACCCATTTGTAAACAGAATCTAGTCGCTATCTTTTTCGCCAATTTTCACACCAGAAGTAAGGCTTAATGTCTGCGTGAATGGTGCGCCATGATACATTGGCTTTCCAGTTTTCATGGCAAAATCAAGTTTGGAATAATCAAGCTCGCCCTGTAATTTGGATACAACAATTGTTGCCACCGCATTACCAATAAAATTGGTTATTGCACGGCATTCAGACATAAATCTATCAACCCCAACAATAAGCGCCATGCCAGCAAGCGGAACAGTCGGAACAACTTGCAAAGTCGCCGCAAGTGTAATTAGACCCGCCCCCGTTACACCCGCCGCCCCTTTAGAGCTTACAATTGCCACAGAAAATAGGGCGATTTGTTGCGCCGCAGTTAAATGTGTATTTGTTGCCTGCGCAATAAAAAGCGCCGCCAATGTAAGATATATATTGGTTCCATCAAGGTTGAAACTATACCCACTTGGAACCACTAGGCCCACAGTTTCGCGTTTACATCCCGCCCCTTCAAGCTTTTCCATTAAACTTGGCAATGCCGCTTCTGATGACGAAGTGCCAAGTACTAAAAGAATTTCAGATTTAAGATAATTAATAAGCCTAAAAATTGAGAAGCCTGTTAATTTGCCCACCGCACCCAAAATAACCAACACAAAAAACGCGGCCGTAAAGTAAAAAGAGCCTATTAAAAATAATAGACGCTTGATTGAATCAATCCCAAACATTCCAACCGTAAAGGCAATTGCACCAAATGCGCCAATCGGTGCAAAATGCATTAGAATATCGACCATGCGAAACATTGGCTGTGCGATATTATCAAGCAAATCAACAATTGGTTTACCTTTTTCGCCGCTTATAACCAAAGAAACGCCAAAAATTACGGCGACAAATAGGGTTTGCAAAATATTGCCATCCACAAATGCCGAAAGAAAGCTTTTTGGTATAATATCTAATAGGAATTCAGTTGTTGTAAATGCATGGGCTTTTTGTGAATATTCGGCAACTTTTTGGCTATCAATCGGTGATAAAACCGCATTCATACCAGTGCCGGGCGAAAATGCATTGGCAACAAAAATACCAAGTAAAAGCGCCAAAGTTGAAAAAATAAAGAAATATGAAAAGGCAAAAATGGTGGTCTTTCCAAACCCCTTAAGGCTATTCATTCGCCCAATTCCGGATGCAATAGTTATGAAAATAACAGGTGAAATTATCATTTTCACCATTTTAACAAAACCATCCCCTAATGGCTTTAAATTTTTACCAAGGGCAGGATAAAAATATCCAATAAGACCACCAATAAGAATCCCGACTAAAACCTGAAAATAAAGGCTTTTAAAAATGTTTTTTTGCCCCACATTTGCATTATCATTTATGTTCATTTGCCCCTCGCAAGATGCAATTTACGTGGTTTTTAATGACATGCAATAGAGGTTTTTATTATGGCAAAAAATATATTCAGTGCACCTCTATAATTTCGATTTTATAGCCATCAGGGTCTTGAATAAAGGCAATACTTTCTGGTCTATCTCTTTGTGGTGAGGTGAATTTCATAACACCTGGATCCCGAATGAATTTAACATTTTTGCTTTTCAAATATTCGCAATATTCGTTCAAATTTTCTACGCCAAGTGCAATATGACCATAGGCATTGCCCTTTTCATATTTTTCAACACCCCAATTATAAGTTAATTCTATAGTGCTTTCATTGGCTTCATCGCCATAGCCGACAAAGGCTAACGTAAATTTGCCATCTGGATATTCTTCACGTCTTTGCAATCTCATTCCTAAAGTTTCGCAATAAAAACTTATTGATTTCTCAAGATTGCTTACTCTTAACATCGTATATAAAATACGAACTGAAAATTGTTTCATATAGCACCTATTATTCATAATTTTATTTGGGAAGTGAAATGTGGGTGATAATCACCCACATTTTATTATGCACTTATTGCCGCGCCGATTTCTTCTGAATTCATTGCGATACCATCAATGTTAAAACATCCATCAATTGCGTGAACTGCATCTGCCCAAATTTGGGTTTTTGGAAGTTTCTTTCCCGATAAATCGTGGATAATTTGCGTTACATCGGCAAAATGGCCCTTTTGAACATTACGATCCGTGAACGCAACTGGCGGGACTGTCCATTCTACCCATGCGCCCTCAACTGGCTTTCCACCTGAAAATGTGCGGTTTTTTGGTAGAATTATTATGTGTGTTGTTACATTTCGGGTAAAAACCTGATTACCGACTGCGCCGTGGTGTTCTAAAAATGATTCAACAATTTGGCTTGCCGCTTGTTTTTGCGCTTCTTCATTCAATAGACCTTCAGTGATTGTAATTTTAACTGGCATTTGATGCTCCATACGTTTGTGATTTCACTTATGTCGTGATATAACGACCGTTATATTAATAAGATAACGGTCGTTATATTGTCAAGGCTAAAATAACGGTCGTTATGTAAAAGGATAAAAATATGCGTGCAACCGAAACTCAGAAACTTGAAACCCGCGCAAAAATACTAGATGCAGCAAAGCAATCTTTTAAACGATATGGCTATTCAGGAATAGGAATTGACGGTCTTGCAAAGAATGCTGGTGTTACATCTGGCGCTTTTTATGGTCATTTTGCATCAAAAGATGTAGTCTTCAAAGAAGCCGCAATCGCAGGAATACAGGAATTAACCAGCGCAATAATAGAAGTTCGCGAAAACAATTCCAAAGATTGGACAGGTGAATTTATCGATTTCTATTTACAAAATCGCCTATTTTGCCCGCTTGAAGAAAGTTGTGCCGCACAAAGTATTTCACCTGAAATAATGCGTGCCGATAGTCAAACAAAATCAATTTATCAAAAAGAATTACTTAACGCCATTAATGCAATTGCAGACGGTTTGACTGAAATCCCTTTGCAAAACCGAATTCCAAAAGCATGGGCATTATTATCAATCTTATCAGGCGGCGTTACTTTGGCACGCTCTTGTAATGATGATGAAATTATAAAAAATATAATTTCAGGCGTGAAACAAAGTGCAATATTATTAGTTTCAACACCTTAAATATTACATTTAACTAGATAGTAGCGGCAAATTAGCTTGTTGACGAAAACCCGAATGCGCGTATCATAATAGGTGGACGGGAAATCAAAAGGAGATTTTAATGAAAAAAATAGGCTTTATAAGTTTGGCCCTTTTAATTTCTGCAACAACACCAGTTAATGCGCAAAACCTTTTCCC
>JAPUEP010000056.1 GCA_027492515.1 Hyphomonadaceae bacterium | reverse complement strand
TTTTCACTTTTTTCAAGCTCTTCAATTAATTCAAGGTTTTTATTAAGGCCATTGGCATCGCGCAAAACCCCAACATTAGCACTCATGGAAAGGCGTAATTTTTGCAAATTATCATGTGAAAGCGGTGCATAGGTTTTGGCGTCGCAATTTTCCTTGGGCGCAATTTCACGATTTGAAAGATTTATCGCCACCCTATCGGCGAAAACCACAGCCTCAAGAAGCGAATTAGAGGCAAGGCGGTTTGCGCCATGAACACCCGTTGAAGCACATTCACCAATCGCACAAAGCCCTTCAAGCGTGGTATTACCCCATAAATCAGTAAGAATACCGCCCATATGATAATGTTCAGCAGGGGCGACAGGTATCATTTGGGTGCGCGGGTCAATTCCTGCATCCATACAGCTTGCGAATATGGTTGGGAAATGTTCCGGGAAATGATTTCCGACGGCCTTGGTTGCGTCCAAATATGCGCCGCGCCCTGATTGGTTTTCTGCAAAAACCGCACGTGCAACAATATCACGCGGCGCAAGATCTTTTAATTCATGGTATTTTTCCATGAATGCTGTGCCGTCTTGGTTGCGTAAAATCGCGCCATCACCACGTAAAGCCTCACTTGCCAAAGGGGCGGGGTCTTTGCCTATATTTATTGATGTTGGGTGAAATTGCACAAATTCAGGGTCACGTATTAATGCCCCTGCGCGCGCCGCCATTCCAAGGCCTTGCCCACGCGCCTCAATCGGGTTGGTGGTAACTTTATAAAGCCCGCCAACACCGCCCGTCGCGAGAATTGTATATGATGCATCAATACGAACCGGGCCATCTGAATTGGCGCATAAAGCACCGCCAATTTGCCCATTTGCATTTTGTAAAAGCGCCAATGCCCAATGATTTTCAAGAATTTCAATATGTTCCGCCGCCTGCGCCTTGGCGATTAAAGAGCGCATGATTTCACGCCCCGCCAAATCACCCGCAACCCTTGCCACGCGCGCTTTGGAATGCGCAGCTTCAAGAGATAATTCTAAATTGCCATTTTCATCCTTATCGAATGGAACGCCGTAGGCAAGCAAATCACGAATTCTATCAGGGCCATGTTTTGCAATTAAAAGCGCGGCGGTTTCGTCAACCAAACCTGCACCCGCCGCAATTGTATCTTGTGCGTGAAGTTCGGGTGTGTCAGATGCCGATAAAGCCGCCGCCATGCCGCCCTGTGCCCATGCAGATGATGCCCCTTTGCCAATCGGTGATTGCGATAAAACCAAAACTTTGCGCGGCGCAAGTTTTAGCGCCAAAAAAAGCCCCGCAAGCCCAGCGCCAATTATCAATATTCTGTCATTATGCGCCATTATTGATTTCTCTTTTAATTGCATTATCCAATCTTATTAGATTAATATTGCAATAAATAAATGCAATTTGAGCAGCGAAAGCCAAAATTTATTTTGAAAATTCAATATGTATGATTTGCAAAAATGAATGCTTAAAATAAATTTGATGAAAGCAAACTTATAGATTGCAAAGAAAAAGCCTTATGGAATAAATTCACAAATGATTTAATCCATAAGGCTTGTGTTTAATTAATAGAAAATATTAATGGCGGTCAGTTGCAGTTGCTTTTGTGACTTTCAATTTTTTATTTTGGAATTCTTCTGCAGTTGATGGGGTAAGGTTTGGTCTTGCCATTAAAACACCCATACCAATGGTTTGAATTACATAATAAGTTTCGCCTTCTTCAATTTCTAAACGCAAAGTATCGCGGGTCTCAGAAGAGATATTATATTCCTTAGTGCCAGGGTCAGTAACATGGACGAAATATGTTCCATTTGTTAGTTTTCCAATGCCTGTATCACCTTCACGAACAGAGAAACTAACTGCCATTCCTGTTAATCTTGCTGGGCGGAAAAATACAATTTGACCTTTTCCAGCAGGCGGTGCTTCGATTGGGTTTTGTAGTGCAACACTTGGTGCACTTGGCGCAGCAGGCGCATCAGCAGCGGGCGCAGCCTGCGGCGCAGGTGGGGTTGCATCTGGCGGTGTTGCTGCGACCGGTGCAGAGACGCTATTGGTAGGAGTTGCTTCTTGTGCTGATAAAGTTTGCGCGCCAAAGCTTGCGATAGCAAGGGTTAAACAAACTATACCCACGCGATATATATTAGGTAGTTTCATTTTCTCTCCAGTCTTAAATTGTCTGTATTATTTATTTTTGCACAATTGGTTCATTACTAATTATGTAATCAATCCCAAGTTTTGCGCTTGCAAGTGTTCCCGCCGGAACCTCCATATGCCCGCCACTTACAAAAAAACCAGCAAGTGCACCGGCGGGGCCCGCCAATGATGCAACTGAACTTAGGCCTATTGAGGTGCCTGACCTGTCTTTACTTGCCATGTCTAATTTTAGGCCACGAATTGGGATTTGCTGACCATTATATTCTAAATAGCGAGCCGCAATTACCAATTGAGCAGACCCACCACCAGAGCGTGGCTTTCCAGAATCAACAACTTGGCCTTTGCCAGTTATTCCAGCGGGTATGATTGTTTCGCCGTTCAAAACAACTGGCGATGCCAATTTAATATTAAAGAAATCATCCCTTAATGCGGTTTTGGTTGTAACTAAATCCGTAATTTCAATAGTTATTGGTGTGCCTTTTGGTATGATTTTCTGGGATGGTGCAACCTGATTGTTTTCCTGAATAGGAGTTGTTGTGGCATTTTGAGCATGGGCAGGGCTGAAAAACAATAAAGGCAAATAAACAAGCAGCGTTTTTATTGTGTCAAAGCGCATTTAAAATCATTCCCATCGAAAATTTATTTACTATTACTGAAAATATCGCAAAAGATAAACACAATAGCAATTTGAAAGTCAATGGTTTTTTGTTTTTACAATGTAGAACAATAATTTAATGCTAAATTTGAATTGAACTTAAATATAATTTTATTCGACCAATTCAAAACTATCGGGAACAATGGCCTTAACATCATAAACATTGGCATTGCGCGGTGGTAGTGCAAGCATGGCATCAACCGCTGCGCGTGCTTTGACAATCATTTCAGGGTCAACATCAACTTCGTATTTTTCATCACGTAAGCATTCATATATTGCCTTTAATGAAATTCGTTTCATGTGTGGGCAAAGATTGCATGGGCGGATGAATTCAACTTCGGGGTTTTCAATCGCCACATTATCGGACATTGAACATTCGGTTATTAAAACAACTTGTTTTGGCTTTTGCGATAAAACAAAATCATTCATTGCCCCTGTTGAACCCGCAAAATCCGCTTCACGAACCACAT
>JAPUEP010000055.1 GCA_027492515.1 Hyphomonadaceae bacterium | reverse complement strand
CGCTCATACATTTGCCAGCCAGTTTCACGGCGATTTATATTAAACGCCCCCTCGGGAACCGTTATTCTTATGCGCTTTACATCAACAAAGCGGTTTCCGATATTATTAAAAACCTTTGGCTTTTGCGAAAGAATTTCTTGTGATTCAAGAATTTTGCGATTTGAATACAAAAAACTTCCGATTGAAGTTAAGATTGTAAGCCCTAAAAGGAATTTTAATATCCCAAATTTTGATTTTCCATTACCCATATACTTAACATACAGTTACAAAATTAATTATAGGTGACCAAAATTGTTTTTTTGTATGCTTATTGTTGTCGCATTTCTATCCGAAAACCGCTTCACACTTTTCGGGAAATGCTTACGAGCCTTTTGTGTTCCGATTAAATCGGAACAAGGCTCTAGATTTTTTATTGGTCGCATTTCTTATCCGAAAACCGCTTCACACTTTTCGGGAAATGCTCTAGTAAGCCAATATGAACAAACTCGACCCTTTAGAATTCACCAAAGACCTTATAAAAATCCCGTCTGTAACGCCATTTGATGGTGGCGCACTTGATTTATTGCAATCAAAATTATCGCAAATGGGCTTTGTTTGTAAAAGATATGTTTTTGAAGATGTTGACAATCTTTATGCGCGTATCGGCACTTCTGCGCCCCATATTTGCTTTGCAGGGCACACGGATGTTGTTCCAACAGGTGATTTAGCTAAATGGTCTAACCCGCCATTTGAACCACTTGAAAAAGATGGCAATTTATATGGGCGCGGCACAGCCGATATGAAAAGCGCAATCGCAGCCTTCGCATGCGCTGTTCAAACCCACCTTTCATCACATGAATTAAAGGGCTCTATCTCCTTTTTGATAACTGGTGATGAAGAGGGCGCGGCAATAAATGGCACCAAAAAACTTATCGCCCAAATCGATGAAGAAGGTGAAAAGATTGACCATTGTATCGTAGGTGAACCAACCTGCCCACATATTTTGGGTGATATGATTAAAAACGGGCGTCGTGGCTCTATTAATTGCACGATAAAAGTTCATGGAAAACAGGGGCACGTTGCCTATCCTGATAAAGCCGACAATCCAATCCCTGCATTATTGGAAATTCTTTATCTATTACAAAATCACAAGCTTGATGATGGGGCAGAAGGTTTTCAGCCGTCAAATCTTGAAATTGTTACTATTGATGTAGGAAACCCTGCGACCAATGTAATTCCATCAAATGCATCTGCGCGTTTTAATATTCGTTTTAACACCAATCACACTGGTGAAGGTTTAAAAAATTGGATTATTGAAACCCGCAACATTGTTCAGCAAAAATATAGCGCACATATTGAATTAGATATCGCAATATCAGGTGAGCCATTTTTCACCGCGCCATCAAAATTCACCGAAATTGTTCAAGATGCAGCATTTGAAATAACCAAACACCGCCCATTATTATCAACAAGTGGCGGAACTTCTGATGCAAGGTTTATAAAAAATTATTGTTCGGTCATCGAATTTGGGATTGTTGGGGCAACTTTGCACCAAATTGATGAACATGTTAAAATAGATGATATTTTCAAACTTACACAGATTTATGAAAAAGTCTTGGAAAAATATTTTGCCTAAAGGGAACGAAATCATGCCAACTAAAATTGCAATCGCAGGTATTATGGGGCGTATGGGGCAGGTTTTGGCCAATATGATTGCCCATGATGGTCGCTTTGCCCTTGTTGGCGGCACAGAAGCACCACATAGCGCAGCATTAGGCAAAAATATTTCAGAGGCACTAAATCTTATAAATGTTCATGGCGTCATTACCCAAAGTGTTGCCGAAGCCTGTAAAGATGCCGATGTATTCATCGACTTCACCGCCCCGAAGGCAACAATTGCGGCGCTTGAACAAATTGTAACAACCAATTGCAAAGGCGTAATTATCGGCACAACAGGGTTTGAGCCACATGAAAATGAATTGGTTCAATCATATCAGGATAAATTGGCAATTGTAAAAAGTGGCAATTTTTCTTTGGGCGTTAATTTGCTTGCAAATTTGGTTGAAATTGCGGCTCGCGCGCTTTCTGATGATTGGGATATTGAAATAATAGAGGCCCATCACAAAAGAAAAGTTGATGCCCCATCTGGAACCGCCCTTTTATTAGGTGAAAGCGCAGCAAATGGACGTAGGGATAAATTAGAAAACCTAAGGCTTGCGGTGCGCGAAGGCATAACAGGGGCGCGCCCAATTGGCGGAATTGGTTTTTCGGCAATTCGCGGTGGCACAATAATTGGTGAACATGACGTGCGCTTTGAAAGCGATAATGAAAGCATTATCCTTACCCACCGCGCGCAAGATAGATCAATTTTCGCCAAGGGCGCATTAGAGGCCGCAATTTTCGCTAAAAAGCAAAAACACGGCCTCTATAATATGAATGATGTCTTGGGTATTTAATTCTCTGGATTATATTTTATTTGTTTGCCCTGTTTGTGCCCGCCCAAATCAACATCGGGGTTTCCATTTGCACTCATCATAATGGCAATGGCGCGGGTTGATGGGAATTGCGCCATTATAATCATCATCATTACCGTTATCGGAACAGACAAAAACATCCCTGGCGCGCCCCAAATTTTACCCCAAAAGGCAAGTGAAAGGAAAACCATCAAAACCGAAAGGTTTAAACTGTCACCCGTCATTCGTGGTAAAATTACATTGCCAACCACAAATTGAATTGCCTGCGTAACACCAAGAATAATCACCGCAGGCCAAAATGATGTAAATTGAACAAGCGCGAACAAAGCCGGCAAAAGCGTTGCCACAAGGCCACCAACCGCAGGTATATAAGATAATAAAAACGTCAAAAGCGCCCAAAACATTGCATTTTTAAGCCCAACAATTAAGAATAAAATATAACAGGCAAGTGCAATCATAAAGCCTGTTACGGTTTGTACCCATAAATAAGCCTCCATTGATTTGCGAACCGCACCCGCAATTGCAACCACCCTTTCGCGCTCTTGAAGGTTTGGGAAAATATTTACTAATTTTCGCGGCAGACTTGCTTGCGCGGCAATCAAGGACAAAACATAAATCAAAACGAACAAAGCCTCACCACCAAAACCTTTTAAAGTATCGGCAAGGCGGCTTAGGATAAGGGCAGGATTTACCTTATCAAACAATTCCCCGATTGTTGGCGGCGCACCCAATTGCGGGAAAGCTTGATAAATTTGCAAAATTACTTGGTCAATTCTTATGCGATATGATGATAAATCATGGGCGAAATCACGTGCATAATTACTTATAAAGGCAATAATCGCCG
>JAPUEP010000054.1:1385-3300 GCA_027492515.1 Hyphomonadaceae bacterium | reverse complement strand
CCAGCTTTAAAAGGTTTAGTCAAATAATCATCCGCGCCATTATCAAGAGCTTGTATCTTATCATTTTCTGCCTCTCGTGCCGATAACACTATAATTGGGATAGAAGTCCACTCACGAACTTCTTTGATAAGGTCTTGCCCATCAATATCAGGCAGTCCCAAATCCAATATGATTACATCAGGCCTACTAGCAACAATCTGACGAATTGCATCTTTGGCGTTGCTTGCAATAAGCGGCTCCATATCAAAAGTCTCAATAGTAACTTTAAGATATTTCCTAATTTGCGCATCATCTTCAACAATTAGTATTTTTTTCTGTGTCATGCAGCCTCTGAAATGAAAGGTATTTCAAATGTAAAAGTTGCCCCTTTTTTATTTTCATTGTTTTTAGCGTAAATTCTTCCGCCATGCGTTTCAATTATTGCTTTGCAAATCGCAAGTCCTAAATTTATCATACTTATCTTCAAATTTGCTCTGGAACTTATCAAAAATTATATTTTCCGCACCTTTCTCAATGCCAGTTCCGCTATCTTCAATTGATACCTTTACAGAATCTGAAGTCTTGCCAATTTTAATTGAAATTGTGCTTGCTTCGTCTGTAACTTTAATTGCATTCTCTATGAGATTAACCACGACTTGCTCGATTAAGCCGCCATCCACTTTAATCGGCGGCGTAATACCAGCTGAGCTAATCAAGACACGCCGATTGATTTGCTTTTCGGGCAACCGCTTAACAGCAATACCAACTATCTCTTCAATTGAATATTCTTCAAGATTGAGTTTTATAGTCCCCGAGGTCAATGAAGCCATTTTCAACAAGTCCGACACAAATCTTTGCAATCGTTCTAATTCTAAATGGAGATTTATAGTCTCATTGACTGCCTCGCGTGGCATTTGCTTTCTGTGCTTTAAAATTAAGCTTACCATGCCGTTCATTATTGTAAGCGGAGTTCTTAAATCGTGCGAAAGAGATGAAAGCAAAATGTTGCGCAATTTCTCATTTTCAGAATCAACTTTGCTCTGTGCGGCCTCGTCGGCCTTAATTGCTCTTCCAAATGACCCCGATATTAGACTTGCAAATGTCTCGAACAATTGGATTTCTGAGCTGCCAAATTCATGATTCTCAGCTTTAGGAATTATTCCCAAAACCCCTATAACTTCGCCTTGAGTCTCTAAAGGTAAATATAATGCTTTCGATGAAGGAAGAGTATTTGTATTTCGTCCTGCAATTTGATTGTTTTTCAAAACCCAATCAATTGCAGACATTTCTTTCACGTTATTACTGAAATTGCTGCCGCATAATTGAACAGCTTTTCCATCTTCTTTTTTAATAAGTATAATGTCATAATTTAGTGCGTCTTCCAAATGGGTTTTTGAAAACTCCGCCATATTTTGAATACCGCGCATTCGTGAAAGACCCTTGGTAAGCCCCAATAGGGTCTGTGCTTCGGCTTCGTCTTTTCGCGATACATTTGCTAGTCGCGATAACCTAGCAGTCATCGAACCCACCAATAAAGACGTAACCAACATTACTGCAAACGTAAAATAATAAGTCTGATCGTAAAAATTAAATGTGTAATAAGGCATAGTGAAAAAATAATTGAAAGCTGCAACGCTAATCAAACTAGATAGTAACGACGGTCCGATACCATAGCGTGAGGCAATCAAAACTATTCCAAATAAGAACACCATTGTAAGGCTGTTAGCGTTTGCTTTGTCTCTTAAGGGCATACAAAACGCAACACATGACAAAATAATTAGGATACTAAATAAATAGTTTTTCCACCTAACATTAGCTTTTTTGCTATTGTGTCCATCAATATCTGTATTTTGGCGGAGAGCTTCACTGATAACATTAATTTCTATTCCGTTGGTCAGAGAGATTAATTCGCTTGCTAGGCTGTTTGTGAAAAAAG
>JAPUEP010000054.1:0-1374 GCA_027492515.1 Hyphomonadaceae bacterium | reverse complement strand
CCCAAGACCTCTTCTTGTGCCCGACCACAATTCGAGAAAATCCGTTCTTTTCGGCATAATTAATAATTTCTTGCGCTGGATTCGTGCCGCTAAGTCTAATTATCTTAGCCCCAAGTTTTTCGGCTAACCTCAGGGTTTGCTCAATTCTTAAAGTGGCTTTTTCACTTATGGAACTGTCTTTGTCGGTCTTAATGTTTAAGGCATACCATTGTGCCTTCGAGCTATTTGACATCCTCTTTGTTCGTCGCACAACTTGGATAGATGCGTAATCCGAACCTACTAATGCCAAATATTTTTGGCTTAGTTGATTTTCATTTTTTCCTAAGGCCGCATTCAATTCATCACTTTGAGCATCAACACTCTCAGCTGTTCGGCGTAAGGCAAGTTCACGCAAAGCTATTAGATTTGATTTTTTAAAGAAGTTTTCAGCGGCGCGTTTGTTTGCACCTTCAGCTATATATACCTTACCTTCTTCAAGGCGTTTCAACAATTCGTCACTTGGAATATCCACAAGAGAGATTTCATCTGCGGCATCAAATGCTTTGTCGGGAACCGTTTCATTCACCCAAATCCCTGTGAATTTTGCCACGACATCATTAACGCTTTCAAGGTGCTGAACATTAAGCGTCGTATAAACATCTATTCCATTTTCGATTAATTCTTCAACATCTTGCCAACGTTTTGGATGCCGAGAGCCGGGCGAATTAGTGTGCGCATATTCATCAATCAAGATTAGTGAGGGATTACGTCTCAAAGCGCTATCTATATCAAATTCCTTGACTGTGATGCCTCTATGATTGCTCTCCGAAAGCGGCAAAATTGGAATGCCATCTATAAGTTCAAGCGTTTCTTTTCTGCCGTGATGCTCAACCACGCCGATTATAACATCGGTTCCCTTGTTTAAAAGGCGGCGAGCCTCACTCAACATAGCAAAGGTCTTACCTACGCCAGCTGAAGCCCCAAAAAAAATCTTTAAATGACCGCGCGAACTAACGGCGCGGTCATTATTCACCATTTCTAATAGTTTATCTGGGTCAGGTCTATTATCGTTCAATCGATTTTTCCATCAAGTCTTAGATTGACTTCTAGCACATTTACGCGCCTTTCACCCAATAAATTTAAGGTACGCTCTTTTGTGCTTTTATCAATTATCCCTTTGACCGCAGTTTCATCAATATTCCGAGTTTTAGCAATTCGTGCAATTTGATAATAGGCAGCAGCGGGTGAAATTTCGGGGTCAAGACCAGAACCAGAGGCGGTGACTAAATCTACTGGAATTTTAGTATTATCATCATGCTGATATTTTTTGAGATTTTCAATTCTCGCTTTTGCATTGTCCAAAAGCACTGGATTATTAACCCCCAAATTTGATCC
>JAPUEP010000053.1 GCA_027492515.1 Hyphomonadaceae bacterium | reverse complement strand
GAAATTGCGGTTTCATCAAACCAAATCGCATCGGCATTACAGGTAAGAATTATCCCCTCACCCATCATTGGTAATGCTTTAATAAGGCCACCTTCGGTTTCCAATGGCTCTTCCAATTCATCCTCGCGCGAGAAGGTGATTATTGGGTGGTCATCTTTGCGCGGCTCAAGATGTTCAACTAATTTTTGGGCAAAATGGAAAGTATTTACTACAACTTTATAAACCCCCGCCTCGGCAAGTCTATCAAGCATGTGGTCAATAAGTGTGCGACCAGCAACTTTTACCAATGCCTTTGGGCGGTCATTTGTTAAGGGGCGCATACGCGTGCCAAGGCCAGCAGCAAAAACAATTGCGCGCGGTTTTCCGGTTTTAAACATTTTGCAGCTCGTTTAATGGGGCGTGTTTTTGAATCCAATTTTTCAAATTTGCAAGCTCTGGATTTTCCAAAACCGCATTCAAATGCCCAATCATACGCGGCATAAATTGGCGATATTTATCTTTACCATCACGCTTAATAAGGCGTGAGAAAATACCAATGATTCGAAGGATGTTAATTGAACCCTCTAAATCTAATTCATGGCGAAGCGCGGCTTCATTAATATTGGTTTTTGCAACATAGGCTTTGATTGCCGCTTCATGTGCAGATTTTGAAACATCGCGGCGTGCATCATGCAAAAGCATTGAAAAATCCCACGCCCTAAAGCCAAGAACGGCATCTTGGAAATCAAGCAGGCCAATTTTGGCAATTCCATCGCGCCCATCAAGCCAAAGCATATTTTCGGCATGATAATCACGAAGCGTAAAGGCGCGCGGATGATTAAGAATTTTGGCAATTATCGCCGAACGAACCTCTGCCCATGATGCAAGAACTTCTTGGCTATAATCTTCAAGGCCAAGATATTTTGGAACCCAATCAACAAATAAATCTGCATTTACGCTTAGGGCTA
This sequence comes from Hyphomonadaceae bacterium, assembly GCA_027492515.1. Lineage (GTDB taxonomy): Bacteria > Pseudomonadota > Alphaproteobacteria > Caulobacterales > Aquidulcibacteraceae > Pseudaquidulcibacter. The sequence continues at coordinate 2,408 of JAPUEP010000053.1, read as the reverse complement.
ATTCATCAAAGTCCAAAATTGGCCATTCTGTATTTGGCGCAGGTAAGATTTTTGGAATATCCAATTCATGCAAATAAGCCAATAATTCACCAGCAGCAGTATAAAGCTTATCTTCATTGGCAATGCCATCGCCTTTTAGAATTTCGGCATATAAATCATTGCCCAAATCTTCCAAAACCGCCACGCCATTTATACAATCTGCGGCATAAATTTCAGGGGTTGAAAAACCTTTATTTTGTAAGAAATCAGCAATGGCAACAAATGCCTCAACACGTGAAGCGGCAAGGCGCGATAATGCATTCCAGCCTAATTCAAAACGGGTTGCAACATCGGCATCTTTTGGACATGGCGGAATTTCATTTTCTGGAGGCGCCTTCATTAAAATTGCGGTTTTGCCATCTTTGACCAAACGCTCATAAGAACGGGTTGAGGCATCGTCCATAAGTTTAATACGTTCGCAACCTTTAAAGCCGCTTTGTTCAATTATGTTTTCTATCGCAGCTTCAAATGAAGTCATTTGCTATTTTTCCAAATTTATCTTGCCAATATTCTATAAATTCCCCATTACCAAATATAGAAATATTGGCAATTCGACTTGCTGCATTGAATTTTATATTAAGTTCGACACGGTTTTTCGGAAGGTATTTTTTTGCCCGCTCGGGCCATTCAATTAATGATATGCCGTCTCCAATTTCTTCCCACCCTAATTCCCAAATTTCTTCTTCATTTTCAAGGCGATAAAGGTCAAAATGATATAGGGTTTCATCATCAATTTCATAGGTTTGAACTATGGTAAAAGTAGGGCTTGGAATTTCTTCATTAGTTTGCAAAATCGCCTGAATAAAGCCGCGTGAAAATGTGGTTTTTCCTGCGCCAAGGTCGCCAAAAAGGGCAAAACAATCACCAATACGCACAAAATTAGATAATATTGCGCCTAATTTTTGTGTCTCTTCTTCATTTTTTAGATGTAAGGCAAACTCTGTCATATAAATTTATTAGCATTATTGTGTGTTCCATGAAACATAGCAATTGCAATCATATAAAGATTTGTTTATATCTTTATGTCATATGCACCACCCAAATGGTGTAAAAAGGATTTAAAATGTCGAATTATATAGTTACTGATATCAGCCTTGCTGATTGGGGTCGTAAAGAAATCAATATTGCGGAAATCGAAATGCCAGGTCTTATGGCAACCCGCGCCGAATACGGCCCAAAACAAATTTTAAAAGGCGCGCGCATTGCTGGCTGCCTTCACATGACAATCCAAACTGCGGTTTTGATTGAAACTTTGACTGCATTGGGCGCTGATGTTCAATGGTCATCATGCAATATTTATTCAACCCAAGACCAAGCAGCAGCAGCAATTGCGGCAAGCGGCGTTCCTGTTTTCGCTAAAAAAGGCGAAACTTTGCTTGAATATTGGGAATATGTTCACAAAACTATGGAATGGCACGATGGCGGCTATCCAAACCTTATTTTGGACGATGGCGGCGATGCAACATTACTTTGCGTTCTTGGCCCTAAAGCTGAAAAAGACGCGTCCGTAATTTCAAACCCGCAAAATGAAGAAGAAGAAGCTTTGTTTGCGGTGATGAAAAAATACTTGGCTGAAAAACCTGGTTTCTATTCTGCATTGGCGGCATCTGTTCGCGGCGTTTCAGAAGAAACAACAACAGGTGTTCACCGCCTTTACCAAATGGCAGAGCGCGGCGAATTGCCATTCCCTGGCATTAACGTAAATGACAGCGTAACAAAATCTAAATTCGACAATTTATATGGCTGTAAAGAATCATTAGTCGACGGTATTCGCCGTGGTACTGACGTTATGATGGCTGGTAAAATCGCAATGGTTTGCGGTTTTGGTGATGTTGGTAAAGGTTCTGCTGCATCTTTGCGCAACGCTGGCTGCCGCGTTATGGTTTCTGAAATCGATCCAATTTGCGCTTTGCAAGCTGCGATGGAAGGTTATGAAGTTGTAACAATGGAACAAGCTGCACCACGTGCAGACATTTTCGTTACTTCGACTGGCAATAAAGATGTTATCAATATCGACCACATGCGCGCGATGAAAGACCGTGCAATTGTTTGTAATATTGGTCACTTTGATAGTGAAATTCAGGTTGCGGCACTTCGAAATTACAAATGGTCAAATGTGAAGCCACAAGTTGACGAAATCGAATTCCCTGATGGTCACAAAATCATCCTTCTTTCTGAAGGTCGCCTTGTAAATCTTGGTAATGCCACTGGTCACCCTTCATTCGTTATGTCGGCATCATTTACAAACCAAACTTTGGCACAAATTGAATTGCACACTAATTTGTCTGCTTATGAAAACAAAGTTTATGTATTGCCAAAAGCATTGGACGAAAAAGTTGCCCGCCTTCACCTTGAAAAAGTTGGCGCAA
>JAPUEP010000052.1 GCA_027492515.1 Hyphomonadaceae bacterium | reverse complement strand
AATAATATTGGCCTTTCAAAATTCGTTGATAATTTACGCTTAAGACACCATAAAAAAGGCATTATTGGTGCAAATGTTGGCGCAAACAAAGATAGCCAAGATAGAATTGCAGATTATCAAGAAGGTGTAAGGCGCGTATGGCTTCATTCATCTTATGTAACGATGAATATTTCTTCGCCAAATACAAAGGGGCTTCGTGATTTACAATCTCAAGCCGCTTTAGAGGAATTATTGGGCCGCGTTAATGAAGTTCGTGGTTTGCAAACACGCGTTCACGGACAGCGCCCATTATTTCTTAAAGTTGCGCCCGATTTATCTGATTTTGATATTGCAAGCATTGCAAAAACTATTCTTTGGGCAAAAATTGATGGTTTAATTGTTTCAAACACAACAATAAGCCGCCCTGATGGATTGAAAAATAATAATAAATCAAGAAATGGTGGATTATCGGGTGCGCCATTAATGGAATTATCAACCAAAGTTCTTGCGGCATTCAAATCGGAACTTGGGGATAAAATACCTTTAATGGGTGTTGGTGGCATCATGAGTGGCGATGATGCAATCAAAAAATTTGAAGCCGGCGCAAAGGCAATTCAAATTTATACTGGCTATATCTATAAAGGCCCAAATTTGGTCAAAGATATTCACAAAGCTATCGCTGAATATCGCGGTATCGCTTAAATAATAGCAATCAAATTTTGTGTGGCTTTGTTTGGACGATTATATGCGCCAATTCCGCCCATTTGATCTTTGCCATCTGCCTCACCAACTTCAACCAAAACATGAATTGCGAATAATGGGCTGTAATTTTGGTAATTAGAACCAAAACGAATGTTTTCATGTGTATGCGGTTTTTCGTGCTTTTTATATTCATTGCGCGAAAAATATGGATTTAATTCGACACGTGCAACAGCTTCAATCGGGGCAATTACGTCCCGTTTTGGCACATTTGGCGCGTGATATGGTGCAATCGAATTAATCATAGACTTATAAGCGCACAATTTATGCCAGTTCGTGGCGATTGAAAGCTAAGCCCTGCAAAAAAATTTACTATTTGTTAACCATATACTTCACCTGAATATTAAATCATGTCATGTAAAACAACATGATGAATTTGGTAGGGATTAAGGAAAATTCTGGCGATAGCCAATTTTCAACGTCGTCGTTTTTACGTGACGTCCCTGATTCTATGCTTTGGTCGGCGTTTAATTTATTAGAGGCGCAGCTTTGTACCCTAAACGCCCTTGGCGAATTATATTGGCATAATAAGGAAAACAAGCTTTTTGCAAATATGGCCTTGCCGAATAATATTAATGAACTTGGCGAAAAACTTGGGATTAATAATTTTGGTCAGATTTTTTCCGATGCAAAAATTGAAGATGGCATTCGTACATTAAAGCTTGAACAAATTGGCATATTATTTCGCCATAATACGCGAAACGGCCTTTTGGCTTTGCAAAAAATTGACACCAAACCAATCTATGATTTTTCAAGCGATAAAGAAGCCCAAGATTTGAAATCTGCGCTTAGTGAAAAGCGTGTAATCCTTTATAAACAACCAATTGTTTGTGTGAAATCGCGCAATCCAATTCGCTTTGAAGCCTTGGCAAGGATGAAAAAGGAAGATGGCACAATTGCCCTTCCTTATGAATTCATCCCTGCTGCGGAGCGTTCAGGTCTAATTTGCGCGCTTGATATTTGTGCAATTCAAATTGCGTTTGAACAAATTAAAAAAATTCCAAACCTTCATCTTGCAACCAATGTTTCATTCGCCACAATAAGTGATTATGCATCGCGCAATGAAATATATCAAATTTTGCAACATAATATTCAATATGCAAAGTTTCTTACTATCGAAGTTACGGAAACCATCGCAATTCATGATTTTGATATAGCAAATGAATTTGCTAATGCTGTTCGTAAATGCGGAACACGCCTATCGCTTGATGATTTTGGTTCAGGTCATACAAGTTTTAAATCATTACGTGAACTTCCGATTGATGAAGTTAAGATTGATGGGCAATATGTTCAAAGTATCCATCAAAATGCCGACACACAAAAATTTATTGGTGCATTATGCCATCTTATTAAAGATTTGGGGCATGAATTAATCGCCGAACGTGTCGAAATTGAAGAAGAGGCAATGGCATTATCGCAATTCCCGATTAGTGGCCTGCAAGGTTATTTGTTTGGTAAACCACAGCCGTAACGTCAATCATGGTTGCGCTGCACAAAATTTCGCAAAATTGATACACTTAAGTCGAATTTTGTTAAACCCCCTATTGTAAAGCGGTTTTTTCCTGTTATGTTTTTGCAAATATTCAAATTTGTGGTTACATACTGGGGAAAACACAATGTCATCTGCTGATAATTTCGCAATCGCAGCAATTCCAAACCTTTTAATTGAAATTTCAAATTCAATTGCACCAATTAATAAAAGCGCGGTGGAATTTGCAAAATCATTGGTAAAAACTGATGGGAAAATAGACCGCAAATTATTTGATAAATATCAACATCAATTACACGGTCTTTCATGGTATGAAACCTATATTGCCACTTTAACGCAAACGGCAAAATGGGCGCAAAAACTAAATGAAGAAGGCAAATTCACTCAAATCGAAGCCAATTTGTGCGTAATATTATTTGCTGAATATCTTGCCGATCTAAAAGGCGGCATTGCGATGACCACAAATGAAAAAATTCGCCCACACGAATTGGGAATTGAAGATTTGGTTCTTGCGGCGCTTAATAATGAAGCCTGTAAAAAAATTATTGCACTTTATAATCAAGATTTAAAAACCCAAACCGGGCAATTGATTAAAAATGCGCATGGTCATGCAACAATTGAAAATACTGGCCTTGATGAAACTTTGGATATGGTGCGCGATACTTTTTATTCTTTCGCGCAAGATAAGGTCACACCTTTTGCACATGAATGGCATTTAAAAGATGAATTAATCCCAATCGAAATTGTGCAAGAGCTTGCAGATTTGGGGGTTTTTGGTCTTACACTTGAAGAAGAATATGGCGGTTCTGGCCTTGGGAAACAGGCAATGTGTGTGGTTTCTGAAGAATTATCGCGCGGTTATATTGGTGTTGGTTCTTTGGGTACGCGCTCTGAAATTGCGGCTGAATTGATTATCAATGGCGGCACCGAAGAGCAAAAACAAAAATGGCTTCCAAAACTTGCATCGGGTGAAATTTTACCAACTGCGGTTTTCACCGAACCAAATACAGGTTCAGATCTTGGCTCATTGCAAACACGCGGTGTGCTTGAGGGTGATGAATATATTGTTACGGGCAATAAAACATGGATTACCCATGCCGCACGTGCCGATTTAATGACACTTTTGGTGCGCACAAACCCTGAAACCAAAGATTTCCGTGGTCTTTCGATGTTATTGGCGGAAAAACAACGCGGCACAGATGAAAACCCATTCCCAACCGCCGGCATGACCGGTGGGGAGATTGAGGTTCTTGGTTATCGCGGCATGAAAGAATATGAATTGGGCTTTGACGGCTTTAAAGTTCCAAAGGAAAATCTTTTGGGTGGTGTTGAGGGTATGGGCTTTAAACACCTTATGGCAACATTTGAATCGGCGCGAATTCAAACTGCGGCACGTGCGATTGGTGTTGCACAATGCGCCCTTGATTTAGGTTTAAAATACGCGCTTGAACGCAAACAATTTGGTGATTTGATTTTTGAATTCCCACGTGTTCATAATAAATTGGTTTCTATGGCTGCTGAATTGGTTGGAACGCGCCAATTAACTTATTTTGCCGCCCTTGAAAAAGACACTGGCGTTCGCTGTGACTTAGAGGCGGGAATGGCAAAATTACTTGCCGCGCGTGTTGCATGGTCAAGTGCCGATAATGCCCTACAAATTCATGGTGGTAATGGCTTTGCACTTGAATACCCAATAAGCCGCGTATTATGTGATGCCCGCATTCTAAACATCTTCGAAGGCGCAGGCGAAATCCAAGCCCAAGTAATCGCAAGAAGGTTGCTTGAGGAATAATAGTTCGCTACATTAGGTTTATGAATCTTACAAATATAAATTGGGCGATTTTTATTGCTGTTGCGATTGTTGTTATCGTGCTTGTGGTTGGCGTGGTTAATTTGGCTTTTTCGGGCGATAAAGCCAAGTCAAGATCTAATCAATTAATGCGCCTTAGGGTGATTGCGCAATTTGTTGCGGTTGTTCTGATTATGGTTGGGTTTTGGTTTAAGACTCATAAAGGTGGCTAAATGGTCGTCATAAACAAGATTTACACAAAGACAGGTGATGGTGGGAAAACACGCCTTGCCACTGGTGAGGAAGTTTCAAAAACTAATATTCGCCTTGAGGCTTATGGCACGATTGATGAATTAAATTCATTTATTGGCGTGGCGCGCCTTAATTGTGATGATTTGTTAATCGGTGAAATTTTGGCGCGAATTCAAAATGATTTGTTTGATTTGGGCGCTGATTTGGCAACCCCTGATAAACCCGATTTGGGCTGGGAACCTTTGCGGATTATTGAAACCCAAGTTTCACGCCTTGAAAATGAAATTGATCAAATAAACGAAAATATCGCCCCGCTTGATAGTTTTATATTACCTTTCGGAAGCTCGCTTGCGACCCATCTTCATGTTTGCCGAACAATTGCGCGCCGTGCCGAGCGTATCATGGCGACTATGATTGAAAATGAAATTGCAATTTCTGATGCGTCATTCAAATATGTAAACCGACTTTCAGATTTGTTCTTTGTTTTGGCGCGCCGTGCCAATGACAATGGCAAAAATGATGTGAAATGGGTTCCTGCGGCAACAAGGTAATTTAGGATTTTGCGCCCTTTTTGCCCCAACCGTTTTTAAGTGAAATGGGTTCCGAATTTTGGTCAAGGGGCCATCTTGGGCGCGGGGCAATATCAATTGGTGCAATATCGCCGATTTTTAGCTTTTCCAAACCGACAAGGGCAATCATTGCGCCATTATCGCCGCAAAAGCGCATTTCAGGGGCAAAAAATTGCCATGAATTTTTATTACAAAAATCAATAAGTCTTTCACGAATAAATTGATTTGCCGCAACCCCACCTGCCAAAACAAGGCGGCAATTTTCACCTTCAAGGTTCGACATTGCAAATGCATTAGTAAGGCGATTTATCAAAACCTTGGTGATTGTATTTTGGAAAGATGCGCAAATATCGTTTACATCTTGGGCGTTTAATTTTTCGCCATTTTCGCATAGCTTTTCAACCAAACGCAAAACCGCAGTTTTCAAGCCTGCAAATGAAAAATCACACCCCTCGCGACCAATCAATGGTCTTGGAAGTTCAAAACGTTTTTCATCGCCCAATTTTGCCGCCGCCTCAACCAATGGCCCACCAGGGTATCCAAGGCCAAGGATTTTGGCGACTTTGTCAAAACACTCACCCAATGCATCATCAATAGTTGTGCCAAGGCGTTGATATTGCCCGACCCCTGAAACCTTCAAAATCTGACAATGCCCACCCGAAACTAAAAGTAATAGGTAAGGGAAATCAACTTGTTCCGATAAACGCGGCGAAAGCGCATGGCCTTCAAGGTGGTTGACCGCCAAAAGTGGTAATCCTGTACCAACGCAAAGTGCCTTGGCACTCAAAAGCCCAACCATAACCCCGCCAATTAAACCAGGGCCCGAGGTTGCGGCAATACCATCAATTTCATCAAGCGAAACGCCCGCTTGTGACAATGCTTCATTGATAACAATATCGATCTTTTCAACATGCGAACGCGCCGCAATTTCGGGAACAACGCCGCCATATGGTGTATGTTCTTTAATCTGGCTTGCAATAATATTGGAAAGAATGCTTATACGACCATTATCATCGGCAATCACGCTTGCCGCTGTTTCATCGCATGAAGATTCAATTCCAAGGATTTTCAATTATAAATACCGCCCAATAAGACCTGATAAATCATAGCCTGCATTTTGGGTAATTTGTGAAATTTCTTCAGGATTTGCACCTTTTTCCAATTGCGCCATTGCCCATAAAGTTATGCAGCGTGTACCACTTCGGCAATAAGCAAAAGTTTTACCGCCATTTTGCACCATTTCATCAAAAATCGCCGCATTTTCAGGTGTTAGCGTCATTGGATTTATTGGTTGATGGGTAATTTTAATGCCCAATTCATTTGCGCGGCTTTCAATATCGGCAAAATCGGTTTGATCCAAACTTTCACCATCAGGGCGATTGCAAATTATTTGTTCAAAACCATCGGCTTTGATTGCCTCAATCATTTCAATGTCAATTTGTGGTGAAACACTAAGGTTATCTGTAACTTTTGTTCCAATCATAATAAATCCAATCAATTTGTGCATATTAATTTGTAGAATGCGGCAAAGATAAATAATCATGTGAACGCATTTCATAAAGCCTTGATGCCGTTCGCTCAAATTCAAAGCTTTGTGTGCCTTCTAGATATAATTGCGAAGCCTCAACTTCGGCGCTTATAATTAATTTGGTTTTATTCTCATAGAGGGCATCAATCAAATTACGAAAGCGTGTTGCTTCATTGGCTTTGTTTTTGTTTAATTGCGGGATGTTTTCAATAATTATTGTATTGAAAATTCTTGATATTTCCAAATAATCGCGAACCCCCAACGGGCTTTGATTTGATGAATAATCACCGCAAAGCTCATTAAAATCAAACCATGCAACCCCAGCGGCAGTTTTTTTGATTTCGGTTTGGCGACCTTCAACAATAATTTTTTGCGGCAAAGGATTTGCGCCAAATGTAAGTCTATCCCATGCCCTTGATATAAAATCTTTGGCATCTTGGTTTAATGGGTAAAAATATGTTGGCTCTTGTTCAAGCCGTTCAAGCCTATAATCACGCTCTGAATCAAGGGAATGAACATCTAATTCTTGTTCAAGGCGTGCCAAAAATGGCAAAATAATTTGGCGGTTAAGACCATTTTGATATTGATCGCGTGGGTGGCGATTTGATGTTGCAACTATTACGCATTGATAAGACCATAATGCATCAAACAAGCGCCCCAAAATCATGGCATCGGCAATATCGGTAATTTGAAATTCATCAAAACACAAAAGCCAAGTTTCACTTGCGATTTTTTTTGCAATTGGGGCAATTGGATCATCGCCTGCGCCTTTTACAAAATTTGGCTGATTTTTACGTTCATCATTTGAAAGTTTGCGCCATTTATTTATTTCATCATGAACCATCGCCATAAATTCATGAAAATGGACACGTCTTTTTTGTTCTATTTTTGTGTGTTCATAAAATAAATCCATAAGCATGGATTTGCCGCGCCCAACTTTGCCATAAATAAAAAGCCCTTTTGGTGTTGGCTCTGGCCTTCCAAAAAGGAATTTGGGTTTGAACGGTTTGAAGTTTGCAATTCGTGTTTCAAGTAAAGATAGGATCTCGGCGGCCTGTGCCTGTGCCGTGTCAAATTCAATTAGACCTTCATTCGCTTTTGCGCGATATGCATCAATGAAGCGACCCATTAATGTTTCCACGCAATATAAATTGCGCCAATTATAGCGCCAAAGGCCATAATGACTACAAAATAGAATAATAGTGGATTTTTTATCTTTGCGTGTTCCATAAGGCTCTTTAAATTTTTTGAAAATGCACTGTCAATAATAAAAGTCAAAAATTAAAATACTGTGATTTTGTGATTTATCACCCTTTTGGGTATTTTGCGTTTAATTTCTTGGATTAAAATGCGCAGATATAGTGAAACTTACATATTTAAACCAAAGAGATTTAATGCCCCAAAAGCATATTATTGACACATTAATAGAAGAACGTGCGCCAAAACTTGTTTCATCGGGCTTTTGGCCAATAATCCGACCTGTAATGAATTTTATCCTTGGCTATAAAAAGGCCGTTAATATGGCTGATTATATTAAGGATAAAAATGGCGATATTGCGCTTGATTTTGTAAGTCAATTACTTGATTTAAGGTGTTATTTTGATGGCTTTGAAAATCTTCCTGCCAATGGCCCTGTGATTGTAATTGCCAATCACCCAAGTGGTATAGCGGATGGGGTTGCGCTTTTTGATGTATTAAAAAAATATCGGGATGATTTAAAATTCTATGCAAATTCAGATGCAATGCGAATTTGCCCCAATTTTGATGATGTCTTAATTCCTGTTGAATGGAAATATGAAAGGCGAACCCGCGAAAAAACCCGCCTAACGCTTTTACAAACCCAAGAAACGATTAAAGATGGTAATGTTTTGGGGATTTTCCCTGCGGGCCGTTTATCGCGCATTATAAATGGCAGACTTCAGGATCCCGAATGGGCAAGTTCGTGCGTTTCAATTGCAAAAAAATATAATATCCCAATCTTGCCAGTTTCAATAAAAGGGCCAAATGCATTTTGGTTTCACCTTTTTGGCAAATTTTCCCAAGAATTACGTGATATTACGCTTTTCCATGAATTGTTAAATAAGAAGGGTAAACAATATTTTTTACATGCTGGAAAATTAATTTACCCTTTCGAGCTTGATGATGATAATCAAAGCGCTATTCTAAAACTAAAGACGCAAATTGAGGCTCATTTTGCGGTTGTTCGCTATTAAGTTTTACACTAAGACACTTGAAACATTGTTATAGATTCCATTAATTGGGTTTATAATTAAGTTCGAAGGGGTCGAAATTGGCGGATATTTTCCATTGGATGTTTACTGTTGAAGGTTGGGTTTCGCTTGCAACTCTTGCCACCCTTGAAATAGTGCTTGGCATTGATAATGTAATATTCGTTTCAATAGCGGCATCTTCATTGCCTGAAGAACAAAGGGGACGTGCGCGTTCAATCGGCCTTTTCCTTGCAATGTTTTTGCGAGTTGCGCTTTTATCGATTCTAACATGGCTTGCGGGACTTACTGACCCTTGGATTAATGTTTTTGGGCATGGCTTTTCAAAACGTGATTTGATTTTGGCGGGTGGCGGTATCTATCTTGTTTATAAAGCCAGTGCCGAAATCGGTGAAATGCTTGTTCCGCATAATAAAACTGAAACCGAGGCAATACAAAAAGGTAAATCAATCTTGATTGCCGTGATTGCGCAAATCGCAATTGTTGATGTGGTTTTTGCCATTGATTCTATTATCACTGCCGTTGGAATGACCAATCAATTGCCAATTATGATAACTGCGGTGGTTCTTGCGGTTTTTGTTATGATGTTTGCATCTGGCGTGGTTTCACATTTTATCGAGAAAAATCCATCAACAAAAATGCTGGCTTTGGCCTTCTTGGTTTTTGTTGGGGGTATATTGATTGCCGATGGCCTTGGGTTCCATATTCCGCGCTCTTATATATATGTCGTTGTGGTTTTTGCCATTGTTTTGGAAATTTTGAATATTTTTGCCAAAAATGCCGCCGAAAAATCTGCACTTCAAAATATAAGTGGAACAATGGTTGATGGCGGCGAAATCACCGCTGAAAAAGAAAATGAGGATGAAATTTAGGCCTATATACGAAAGTATATAGCAAAATTACGTCAAATTGCGCATTTTTTGTGCGATGCAATGCAAACAAATACATTTAAAATATTGCCTCTATTTCTTACCCATGATAACAGCCACCCGAAATGTAAAATATGGGGCAAAGATGCCCTTTGTTTTGTCGTGGGAATTCTTGATGGGCAAACCCCATTGAAAAGCAAAGGTTGGGATCGGAAAGATAAATATGTCACAAGCAGTAGGTCGTTACGCTTCAACACTTTTTGAACTCGCTTCAGAGGACAAGAAGATCGATTCTGTTGAAAAAGACTTGGGTGCTTTTTTGCAAGTATTTGAAACTTCCCCTGAATTGATTGGCGCGCTTAAAAGCCCGCTTCATACTGCATCTGAAAAAACTGGTGTATTAGAAGCAATTGGCAAAAAAATTAAAGCATCACCATTGGTAATGAAATTCATTTCATTGGTTGCGCAAAATTCACGTGCAGGTGAATTACCTGCAATGTTCAAAGGTTTCATAGAGCTTTCTGCAAAAGCCCGTGGTGCAATGAAAGCAGAAGTTGCAAGTGCGCAAGCGCTTTCTGATGCTCAAATTGACGAATTGAAAGCAAGCCTAAAGCAAGCTTTCAATGCTGATGTTGAAATTGAAACTAAAGTAAACCCTGAATTAATCGGTGGTTTGGTGGTCAAAGTTGGCTCGCGCCTATTTGATGATTCGCTTAAAACCAAACTTGAAGCCCTAAAAAATAATTTGAAAGGTGCATAGGCAATGGATATTCGTGCCGCTGAAATTTCCAAAATTTTAAAAGACCAAATTAAAAACTTTGGTGCAACTGCAACTCAAGCAGAAGTCGGAACCGTTCTTTCGGTTGGTGACGGTATCGCTCGTATCCACGGCCTTGACAATGTTCAAGCCGGTGAGATGGTTGAATTCTCAACTGGTGTTAAGGGCATGGCGCTTAACCTTGAGCGTGACAATGTTGGTGTGGTTATCTTCGGTGAAGACCGTGGTATCAAAGAAGGCGATACTGTAAAACGCCTTGGTGAGATTGTGTCTGTTCCAACTGGTAAAGGTCTTTTGGGCCGCGTTGTTGACGCATTGGGTGAGCCGATTGACGGCAAAGGCCCAATACAAGATGTTGCTGCACGTCAAAAAGTTGACGTAAAAGCACCGGGCATCATTCCGCGTAAATCAGTTCATGAGCCGATGCAAACAGGCATCAAATCAATCGATTCGCTTATTCCTGTTGGTCGTGGCCAACGTGAGTTGATCATTGGTGACCGCCAAACTGGTAAAACTGCAATCGCAATCGATTCAATCATTTATCAACGCGATGCACATGACCGCAATGCGTCTGAATCTGAAAAACTTTACTGCGTATATGTTGTAATTGGTCAAAAACGTTCAACAGTTGCGCAATTGGTTGCAACCCTAGAAGAGCGTGGCGCGATGAAATATTCAATCATCGTTGCGGCAACTGCTTCTGACCCTGCACCACTTCAATATCTTGCACCATTTACTGGCGCGACAATGGGTGAATATTTCCGTGACAATGGAATGCACTCTCTAATCATTTATGACGATTTGACAAAACAAGCGGTTGCTTATCGTCAAATGTCATTGCTTCTTCGTCGTCCACCGGGTCGTGAGGCTTATCCTGGTGACGTATTCTATCTTCACTCTCGCCTTCTTGAGCGTGCAGCGAAATTGAATGACGATAATGGCAATGGTTCTATGACTGCTTTACCAATCATCGAAACTCAAGCGAATGACGTGTCGGCATATATTCCAACAAACGTGATTTCAATCACTGATGGTCAAATTTTCTTGGAAACTGATTTGTTCTATCAAGGTGTTCGTCCTGCGGTTAACGTTGGTCTTTCGGTTTCACGCGTTGGTTCATCTGCACAAGTTAAGGCAATGAAACAGGTTGCGGGCCCAATTAAAGGTGAATTGGCGCAGTACAGGGAAATGGCGGCATTCGCAAAATTCGGTTCTGACCTTGACGCTTCAACTCAACGTTTGCTTAACCGTGGTGCACGTTTGACTGAATTGTTGAAACAAGACCAGTTCGCACCAGTTCCAGTAGAAGAGCAAGTTGTTCTTATCTATGCTGGTACAAAAGGTTATCTTGATAATGTTGCTTTGGGCGATGTTAAACGTTTTGAGGCTGACCTTCGCGTTGCGTTGAATGGCAAATATAAAGATTTGACCAACGAAATCAAAACTAAATTAGACATCAAAAAAGATGGCATTGAAGACAAAATCAAAGCCGCTTTGGATGAATTCTCTAAAGCTTTCGCATAATTTTAAGGGGCATATGCCCCTTAGATTGTTTGTTTTAAAACTGGCAAAAACGTAAGAATGGATAATTTTAATGGCTAGTTTAAAGGATTTTCGCACACGTATTACTTCTGTGAAATCCACACAGAAGATTACAAAAGCGTTGCAGATGGTTGCCGCATCAAAACTTCGCCGCGCTCAAGAAGCTGCCGAAGCTGCGCGTCCATATTCTGAAAAGATTGCTTTGACTGTTGCGAATTTGGCGGGTTCTGTAAAAGGTTCTGATGCTGCACCAAAACTTTTGCGTGGTTCTGGCAAAGATAATGTGCATTTGATTGTTGTTGCAACTTCTGAACGTGGTCTTTGCGGTGGTTTTAACGCTAATATCGTTAAAAAAGCCCGCGAAACTATCAATGAGCTTACAAACCAAGGTAAAGAAGTAAAAATTCTTACTGTTGGTAAAAAAGGCCGTGCACCATTGCTTCGTCTTTATAAAGATAAATTAATTGGTCACATTGATTTTTCTGAAGTTCGCAAAATCGGTGCGGCACAATCTTCTGAAGTTGCGCAAAAAATGACCGCATTATTTGATGCGGGCGAAATTCATGTTGCGCATTTCATTTATTCGAAATTCCGTTCGGTAATTTCGCAAATTCCAACTGTGCAACAGCTTATTCCTGTTAAAGTTGAAGAAACTGAAACTTCTTCTACCAAAGAAGCTGCAGGTGCAGTTTATGAATACGAGCCGTCAGAAGGTGAAATCCTTGAGGCTTTGTTGCCACGTTATTTGGACAGCCAAATCCTACGTGGTCTTTTGGAAAATAATGCGGGCTTCTATGGTTCGCAAATGGGTGCGATGGACAACGCAACCCGCAATGCTGGTGATTTAATCAAAAAATTGACTTTGCAAATGAACCGCAAACGTCAAGCAATGATTACCACCGAACTAACAGAAATTATCGCAGGGGCGCAAGCCGTTTAATATTGTGCCCAAAAGGGCGAAGAAATTTAGGAAGTGAGAAAAAACATGTCGATCGAAGCGAAAGGCAAAATTTCACAGGTTATTGGTGCGGTTGTTGACGTTGAATTTGAAGGCGCTTTGCCTGATATTTTGAACGCACTTGAAACCGAAAACAACGGCAAACGCCTTGTTCTTGAAGTTGCACAGCATTTGGGCGAAAATTCAGTTCGCACAATCGCAATGGACGCAACCGAAGGTTTGGTTCGCGGTCAACCAGTTTCAGATACTGGCAATTCAATCCAAGTTCCTGTTGGCCCTGCTACTCTTGGCCGTATCATGAACGTTGTTGGTGAACCAATCGACGAAGCTGGTCCAATCGAATCAGCTGTTGGTAAACGCTCTATTCACAAATCTGCACCTGCATTTGTTGATCAAAAACCAAATCCTGAGATTTTGGTTACTGGTATCAAAGTTGTTGACCTTCTTTGCCCATATGCAAAAGGTGGTAAAATCGGTCTATTCGGTGGTGCGGGCGTTGGTAAAACAGTTCTTATTCAAGAGCTTATCAACAATATCGCAAAAGCATACGGCGGTTATTCAGTGCTTGCGGGTGTTGGTGAGCGTACACGTGAAGGTAACGACCTTTATCACGAGATGATCGAATCAAAAGTGAATATCGACCCTAAAGAGAATAATGGTTCTACTGAAGGTAGCCGTTGTACACTTGTTTATGGTCAAATGAACGAACCTCCTGGCGCACGTGCACGTGTTGCTTTGACCGGTTTGTCTGTTTGCGAATATTTCCGTGACGAAGAAGGCAAAGACGTGTTGTTCTTCGTGGACAATATCTTCCGCTTCACTCAAGCGGGTTCAGAAGTGTCGGCACTTTTGGGTCGTATCCCTTCTGCGGTGGGTTATCAGCCAACATTGGCAACTGACATGGGTGGCCTTCAAGAGCGTATTACTTCAACTGTTAAAGGTTCAATCACCTCAGTACAAGCAATCTACGTTCCTGCGGACGATTTGACCGACCCGGCACCTGCTGCTTCATTCGCCCACTTGGACGCAACCACAGTTCTTAACCGTTCAATCGCGGAAAAAGGTATTTATCCTGCGGTTGACCCACTTGATTCAACTTCACGTATCCTTGAGCCGCGCGTTGTTGGTCAAGACCATTATGATACTGCGCGCCGCGTTCAAGAAATCTTGCAACAATATAAAGCGCTTCAAGACATTATTGCCATCTTGGGTATGGACGAATTGTCGGAAGACGACAAATTGGTTGTTTCACGCGCCCGTAAAGTTGAGCGTTTCCTATCTCAACCGTTCCACGTTGCAGAGGTGTTCACTGGTTCACCTGGTAAATTGGTTGCGCTTGAAGATACAATTCGCGGCTTTAAAGGCCTTGTAAACGGCGATTACGATCACCTTCCAGAAGCTGCCTTCTACATGGTTGGCAATATCGACGAAGCAATCGAAAAAGCTGCTAAGATGGCGGCGGAAGCGTAATCAAGTCGCCGCCCTCGCTTTGCTCACTTAGCGACTTGGGTTTAAGCGGACAAAAATTTATAAAAAGCGTGGTTTTTATAAATTTTCGACATATTATTTTAGAAAAAGCGCCCATTGGGCGCTTTTTTGTTTTGGGTTAGTCTGAGTTCTTTCTCCTTCCCCGCAAAGCGGGGAAGGTGGCTCGCGCAGCGAGACGGAAGGGGCGCGAGCAAAGCGAGCCTAAAACCGAATTTTAAAGCCCCAAGAACCTTGAAAACAATGATACCGACTTTAACCAATAAAATCAGCAATCTATCAAAATATTGACCCTTTAAAACAGCGAAATTGATATCAAATGCTATCAATTGGAAAAATTAAAAATTGTTATCATTTACGAGAAGATTGATGCACGAAAAATTATACTATCATGCAGCGCAGATTCGTGGATAAACGGCGATATAAATAGAAAATTGCCAATTATGATATTGAACCCACATTAGGATTGTAAATGAACAACAGATTATATTTTCATATTCTTTTTTATAAGAGCCAATCTTTCGTGAACTCTTTTTATTTTGGATAATACGTAGGGCGAATTACATAGTAATGTTTCCCTTCGGTGCACTTATCTCGCAATAGCACTGCGCAACGTCGTTCTGCGCCCTCTGAAGTTCCAATCGTATATACTTTTTCACCGCATTCACATTGGGCTTCTAGGCCTTCAACCATGTAGCCGGAGCTATTTTCAACTTCTGTTTGAAATACATCGTAGTATTTTCGCGCCATCTGAATAATCCTAAATTGTATATGATAAATATTCGGTCGATTCGATGCAATGTAAATTCAAACAACCAAATTATAATTGTACTTTTGTTTGTTTTTGAATCATCTTATTTAAACTGAACAATAGGACGCAATTTATATGACTGAAAGTTCAAAACAAACCTCGCCAAATAAAGGTGCTGAAAAAGCCTCCATTCCGACAAAAAACAGAGAATACGTACCTCCACCTCCGCCACCTCCTACTGAGAAGCGCTAATTTATGGTTGAAACCGTAACTTGGGCGGATATTCTGTCTGCTGCTGCAACTGTCGTGGCAGCTGGTGGAGCGTTGTGGGCAGCGCGAGAGGCCAATAAATCTTCTCAATCAGCCGCAAAAGCAGTTGATATCACAAGTAAGGATTCAGAGTTTTTGACGTGTTTGAAATTGAAAGAACGCGCAGATATCTTGTGGATGGAATATTCAGAATTGCGACTAAACAACCATCTTGAGGCTGACAATAAGTATTTAGAAGTTCTTTTTCACACAGAATGGTGTTGCATCTATTTCGAAACGCGTGGTGAGGACATCAGCACACCAATTAAACATTTTGAGCATGAGGTTGTTTATCCAATTTTAAAGCAGTTACGACAAATTGATGCACCAGCTAAGGAAGTTGCCAAAATAATTATCTCAAACATGAGTGATGATTTAACCTTTAGAAGCCTTCGCAATCGGTTGTTAGCAAATGGCTTTGACTTTGATGAAGCATTTATGGATAAATTAGAAAGTTGCTGATGCAAATTGTGGAAGTTATATAATTTTCCCCCAAACCTAGAATCCCCTCGCATTTACTCTCTTGGTCTGGTATTTGCATGAATGGGGTGTTTAAGGATTATTTTTGGTATGCGTATCAATTTGGCATTGGTTTTTGGTGGTTTGTTGGTGTCTTGCCCAGTAGTGGCGCAAAATTATTCTGTGCAGCCTGCGCCTTCATATTGGAATTTGCCGCAACAAGCGCCGCAACCACAATATCAACCACCAGTACAACAAGAGGCACAGGCGCCAG
Organism: Hyphomonadaceae bacterium; assembly: GCA_027492515.1. GTDB lineage: Bacteria > Pseudomonadota > Alphaproteobacteria > Caulobacterales > Aquidulcibacteraceae > Pseudaquidulcibacter. The sequence goes on along the minus strand of JAPUEP010000052.1, from coordinate 10,218 downwards.
TTAAAAAGAATAAACACACCCGCCTTCTAAAAAGGGAAAAGTCTGCTGAAGATCCTGTTTTTGTTGGTGAAATTGTTGATGATGCGCCAAATCAAAATGTAAAACTTGCGGCAAATAATGGCTTTGCGCCCGATTTGCAAAATGCCATTAATTGTAGTGCGTCAATTCAGGTGGTTTCATTGGCGGCGCCCAAATGGGGTAAATCTGATGGGGTTGTGAATTCATCAAATCTTTGGCTTGCGAAAGTTTTTGAATTGGCCGAAAAAAATAATGTTGGCGGTGATAAAATCAATCAGATTTTAAAAACCGAAATGGAAAAGCAAACCAATGAAAACCTTGATAATTTGGATGCTTTAACCAATCGCGCCTTTGAATGTGCATCAAACCCACCAAGATAATTGCTTTTTGCTCATCTGCTTAATAAAAGGCCAAATGCAAAATCTAAAGCTGCCGATTTTTGGGCAAGAGAAAATAATTTATATTGATGATGATTTAATCATCGTTGATAAGCCTGCAGGGCTTTTAAGTGTTCCGGGGAAGGCCGAAGATAATCGCGATTGCCTTATCACCCGTATTCAAGAAAAATACCCAGAGGCTATAATTGTGCACCGCCTTGATATGGCAACATCAGGCTTGATGATTTTGCCGCGTTCAAAACGCGCCGAAAAACGAATATCTGTGCAGTTTCAACGCCGCAAAGTTTTAAAAAAATATGTCGCGCTTTTGCATGGTGTGATTGCTGAAGATGAAGGGGTTATTACTGCCCCCCTTATTTGCGATTGGGAAAATCGCCCGCGCCAAAAAATAGATTTTGAAATCGGCAAGCCAAGCCAAACCTATTTTGAAGTTTTGGCGCGTAATAAAGATACAACACGGGTTTGTTTTTGGCCTTCAACGGGCCGCTCCCACCAATTAAGAATGCATTCAATACATATTGAACATCCGATTTGTGGTGATTTATTTTATATTGGTGATGATGGCTATAAACGCCTTATGCTTCATGCAAGTTATTTGGAATTTAAACACCCAATGAGCGGCGAAAAAATTGCCTTTGAATCTTTGCCCGATTTTTGATAGTTTATTTTATGGCTGAAATCACCAATCTAAACAAATTCAAAAAAGCAAAGGCGCGCGCCGAAAAAGAAATAAAGGCCGCCAATAATCGCATTGAATTTGGCACGCCAAAACACCTTAAATCAAAGGCAAAGGCGCAAAATCTTTTGGAATTAAAACGTCTTGAAATGGCGAAATTGCAAAAGGATGAAGGGCAATGAGTTTAATCAAACGCTCTTTCACACTTGAAGGCCATAAAACCTCAATCGCGCTTGAACCCGAATTTTGGGATGTGTTGGAAAAAATTGCGGCACAAAAACAAATCACCATGCCGCATTTAATAAGCGAAATTGATTCGGTGCGTGATTTACGCCCACTTGCAAGTTCATTGCGGGTTTTTTGCCTTAAACATTGCGCCTAATATGGCTGGCAAGGATTGACGCATAAATGGTGGCAATTGCCAAAATTTCGGCAATCCAATCATAAAAATCCTTATCACGGTGAAAAGTTTCAAGCCCTTGAAGATATTCAATAAGCCAACCAAAACCCGCCAAAGGCAATGCAATGAATGCCAAATTAAGCCTTGGAAATGAAACCACCGAAAGCCCTGTTAAAACCAAAAAGCATAAATAATGCAATGCTTTATCCCAAGGGATAATGTGCGAAGTGCGCCCATCTGATTGGGTAAGGGCAAAATAAAGCGTTGCACTTAAAGATATTCCAAGCGCAATACGCGCCAGCAAAACCAATAAATCATACGGATTATTACGGCGATTATTATATGGCCTTGCCAATTGAATTACCTTTCAAAAATTTTGACATAATGACATTATAAGGCGAAAATATGTCAAGTCACATGATAAAAATTGCTGATTTTGTTCTATTCATGTTCTATGATTCCTTTGAACATGACAGAACAAAAATTATCAATTTCACAACGCGCAATGTTAGGACAAAATCAGAATGCTGAATTGCCCGATTTTTTGCGTGGCCTTAATGCCGAACAATTAGATGCCGCACAGGCATTGGATGGCCCTGTATTGGTTTTGGCGGGTGCGGGAACGGGTAAAACAAGGGTTTTGACCTGCCGCCTTGCTAATCTAGTTTATACGCGCCGCGCAAAGCCATGGGAAATTTTGGCGGTTACTTTTACCAATAAAGCGGCGCATGAAATGCGCGAACGCACAGAGAATTTATTGGGTAATATTGGCGGTGGTTTGGGCTGGCTTGGAACCTTCCACTCTTTAAGTTCAAAGATTTTGCGCATTCATGCCGAATTGGTGGGGTTAAAATCAACCTTCACAATCATTGATACGGATGATCAAATCCGCCTTTTAAAACAAATTATCGAGGCGAATAATATTGATGCCAAACGCCATACACCGCGCTTTTTGGCGGCATTGATTGATGGCTGGAAAAATAAAGCATTAAAACCCGAAAAAGTCCCTGCGGGGGAGGGGTTTTTATTTGCTGAAGGGCGCGGCATAAAACTTTATCAAGAATATCAAAACCGCCTAAAAACCCTTAATTGCGTGGATTTTGGCGATTTATTATTGCATGTTATCGACCTTTTCACCCAAAGCCCTGATTTGCTTTCAGATTATCAAAAGAAGTTCAAATATATTTTGGTGGATGAATATCAAGATACCAATGTGGCGCAATATTTATGGCTACGGCTTCTTGCGTCTGGGCATAAAAATCTTTGTGTGGTGGGGGATGATGATCAATCAATCTATGGCTGGCGCGGTGCAGAGGTTGAAAATATTTTACGCTTTGAAAAAGATTTTCCGGGTACAAAAACTGTTCGTTTAGAGCGTAATTATCGCTCCACCAATCATATTTTGGCATCGGCATCAAAATTAATTGCCGAAAATTCGGCACGTCTTGGCAAAACCCTTTGGACGGATTTTGAACATGGCGAAAAAGTAAAAGTTCGCGGCGTCTGGGACGGGGAGGCAGAGGCAAGGCTTATATCGGATGATATAGAGAGCCTGCGCCAAAGCGGTGTGCAATATCAAGATATGGCAATATTAGTTCGCGCCTCGTGGCAGATGCGGGCATTCGAAGATAGGTTCATAATGATTGGCCTACCTTATAAAGTTATTGGCGGCCCGCGTTTCTTTGAACGCTTGGAAATCCGCGATGCTTTGGCATATCTAAGATTATTACGCCAGAGCGATGATGATTTGGCATTTGAGCGCGTGGTAAATCAACCAAAACGCGGCGTGGGTGAAACTTCATTGAAAAAAATCATGCAAGAAGCGCGTGATAATGGGGTTTCATTATTCGCAATGGCGGATAATTTATTGGAACGCGATGCATTAAAAGGCCCCGCAAAAACTGGCCTGACGCGTTTCATTGAAAGCCTTAAACATTGGCGCAAAAAGAAAGATGAATTATCGCATATCGAACTTGCCGAACTTGTGCTTGATGAATCGGGTTATATTGATATGTGGCGCAATGATAAAACGCCACAAGCGCAAACCCGCATTGAAAACCTTCAAGAATTGGTGCGCAGCATGGCGCAATTTGAAACATTGGACACCTATCTTGAACATATCGAATTGGTGATGGATATTGATAAAGAGGGCGATGGCGATAGTATTCAAATAATCACATTACACGGCGCAAAAGGTCTTGAATGGCCTGTTGTTTTCCTTCCGGGGTGGGAAGAAGAAGTATTCCCAAGTCCGCGCGCGATTAATGAAGGCGGCCTAAAGGCACTAGAAGAAGAACGCCGCCTTGCCTATGTTGGTATAACACGGGCGCGTGAAATTGCGCGTATTTCCTTTGCCGCCAATCGCCAGATTTTCGGAAAATGGCAAAGCGTTTTGCCAAGCCGTTTCATCGATGAATTGCCCGAAGATAATGTGGATGCAATCTCTGAAACTGGCTATTTCAACCGCCCTGCTTTTGGCGGCGCAAGTAATTTGGATGGCTTTGAATCAGGCACACGCGGCGCAGGATTTATGCGCGCGCAAGCCTATCAAGAAGCACAAAAATTCGGCAATATCCGCCAAGGTCTTGGCTCAAGCGCAATTGGTAATGGCCCAATTTTGGAGGCCAAGGCACGCCTTATCGCACAAAGCAAAAAAGGCGGCGCATTTGAAATAGGCCAGAGAATTTTCCACGATAAATTCGGCTATGGCAGGGTGCGCGACATTGATGGCGATAAAATCGAGGTTGATTTTGAAAAAGCAGGTAGAAAGAAATTAATCGCGAGTTTTGTGAAGGCGGCGTGATTTCTCCTTCCCCAAAAGTTGGGGAAGGTGGCGGCGAAGCCGACGGAAGGGGTTTTCTCTGACCTTTGATTTTTACTGAAAGGTTTTCAACCCCTTCAGTCACGCTTTGCGTGACAGCTTCCCCATTCATGGGGAAGCAGAAACACTATTTCGGTGCAACCGAAGTTAAAATCTCTTTCATTTTTGGTAAAATGTGTGGATTTGCGGCAACTAGGTTTCCAGTTTCGGTGAAATCTAAACCATCGATTTCATCACAAAGGCCGCCAGCTTCGCGAACCAATACAACGCCCGCCGCAATATCCCATAATTTTAGGCCGCGTTCCCAAAAGCCATCAAGACGACCAGAGGCAACCCATGCAAGGTCAAGCGCTGCCGAGCCATTGCGGCGAATGCCAGATACTTTTTGGGTAAAGCCATGAAGCTCTTTGAAAAACTGCCCATGACCTTGAACACCGCGCCAAGGAATACCAGTTCCCAAAAGGCTTTCGCCCATTGAACGGCGACCCGAAACTTTAAGGCGATAATCATTGCGCCATGCGCCTTTTCCAGTTTCCGCCCAATACATTTCGTCAGTAATCGGATTATAAACCACGCCCGCAACAAGGCGACCTTCACGTTGCAAAGCAATTGAAATTGCAAAATGTGGGATTGCGTGAATGAAATTTGTTGTGCCATCAATCGGGTCAACTATAAAGCAATGAGTTTTATCCGTGCCATCAAGATAACCCAATTCTTCACCTAAAAATGCATAACCAGGGCGGGCTTTTGAAAGCTCCTCACAGATGATTTCTTCGCATTTTTTATCAGAAGCGGTAACAAAATCTGATGGGCCTTTTTTTGAAACTTGAAGATTTTCAACTTCACCAAAATCGCGTTTAAGATTTTTTCCTGCTTTTATAGCAGCATTGGTCATAATCGTCATAAGCGGGGATAAGGCCGGCATGGGGGGAACTTTCTACAATGTAAAACAACTTTGCGCGCACCCATATAGCAAAAATGGGAAAATTGCCACATGCAAACTGAAATATTATTTTTGGGTCACAACATATTTTTGAAGTTGATCATAAAGCCTTTGCGCCTGTGGCACTTCATCTTTGGCAATTTGCGAATATTTGATTGCGGTTTGTAAATCAGCTTTTACGCCTTCGCCCTTGGCATTAACAAGCGCCCAATAGAATGCACCTTGTTTATCACCACCCTCGGCGGCTTTTTTGAACCAAGATGCCGCCTCGATTTGGTTTTTTATGCCTGCTTTGCCGAGGTAAAAATAAAGTCCCAAATCGGCTTCGGCCTGATGATTGCCACCTGTTGCTGATTTCATGAGGTATTTTTGCGCCATTATTGGGTCGTCGGGCGGTAGCATATCGCCATCATCAAGCAAGATTGCCGCTTTATATGCGGCATCTGCATCGCCCGCCTCTGCAAGCCCTTGATAAAGCGCAAAGCCACGTGATTTATCCGAACCCGAACGAATAAGTAAATCCGCCATAGGCATGACAGCATCAGAACGCTTTGCCGTGATTGCAAGTTCCAAGGCATCAGTCGCTTCTAATAATGGAATGTCACCTTGCCCAATTGATGCGATACGCCCAAGGCCAATCATGGCATCAATTGAACCTAATTGAATGGCTTTGCGATAATTTGAAACCGCCAATATATAGTCGGGCGCATCAAGGCCAAGACCCATTTCATAAATATAACCCACCAAAGCCGTGGCGTTTTTATCATTTTTTTCAGATAAGGCTTTGGCTTTTATAAGGGCACTTTTATAATCTTGCGCCTTATAAAAGGAAACCATCGCATTTGTATCTTTATCGGCGCTATCCTTTTGCCATTGATAATTTTCAAATGCATCTTGCTTGATTTTTGGCCCATTTGGTAATTTGGGCAAAACATCTTGGGCAAAGGCATTTGATGCAAAAAATAATGTTGCGGCGATTAAAAGATATTTTTTCAATTCTTATTCTCAATCAGGGTTTGAAATTTTTTAAGGGCGGCTTTTATTCCGCCTTCATAATTCCATACACCAGATGAGATGGCAATAAAATCCGCCCCCGCATTAATTATCGGCAAGGCATTATCAATATTAATGCCGCCAATCGCAACGCATGGGATTTCCATAATATCTTGCCACCATTCCAAAATCTCGATTTCGGCATGATGAATTACTTCTTTGGTTTGGGTTGGGTAAAACGCACCAAAGGCAACATAATCAGCGCCCGCTTCGGCAGCTTCCATGCCCAAATGTTTTGAATTATGGCAAGTTACGCCAATTATTGCATCTTTACCCAATAATTTGCGCGCTTCATTAAAATCGCCATCCTCTTGCCCAAGGTGAACGCCATCGGCGTGTAAGTCTTTGGCAATTCGCGGGTTGTCATTGATGATTACTGCAATGCCCGCTTCTTGTAATTTGGGAACGATTTTTTTGCCCATTAAAACAATTTCACGGTTTTCAATATCTTTAAGGCGAAGTTGAAAAACACTAATGACGCCCGCCGCAATCACTTCATCAAGTTGATTTAGAAATGCATCAATATCATCAATGCGCGGCGGGGATATAAGGTAGATTTGCGTCAATTATTTTGCCTCTAAAGCCTTCACACCTGGAAGCTCTTTGCCTTCCATCCATTCAAGGAATGCGCCGCCCGCAGTGGAGATAAAGGTGAAATCTGATGATGCACAAGCATGGTTTAACGCCGATACAGTATCACCACCACCCGCAACCGCAACAAGGCGACCAGCTTTGGCAAGCGCAGCCGCAGTTTTTGCCGCTTCAACCGTTGCAATATCAAATGGCGGGGTTTCGAATGCACCTAATGGGCCGTTCCAAATGATGGTTTTTGATTGTTCCATAATTGCCGCAAGATTGGCAATTGTTTTTGGGCCTGCGTCCAAAATCATCTCATCAGCCGCAGTTTCATTTGGCGCACAAATGCGGGTTGGCGGGTTTGGTGCAAATTCTTTGGAATTTACAACATCAACAGGCAAAAGGATTTTGCAACCTGCTTTATCGGCTGCGGCCTTAATTTCATTGGCTTTATCAAGCAAATCTTTTTCACAAAGGCTTTTGCCAACATCGACACCCTCTGCTGCAAGGAAAGTATTTGCCATGCCGCCGCCAATTGCAAGATAATCAACTTTGGTAACAAGGTTTTCTAATAAATCGATTTTTGATGAAACTTTTGCGCCGCCAACAATTGCCAAAACTGGGCGAACAGGTGTGCCAAGGGCTTGGTTTAAATGGTCAAGTTCGCGCGCCATTGAAAGCCCCGCGAATGATGGCAAATATTGCGCCACCCCTTCGGTGGTTACGTGCGCGCGGTGCGCCGCAGAGAAGGCGTCATTCACATAAATATCGCCAAGCGCTGCAACTTCTTTGGCAAGTTCGGCATCATTTTTTTCTTCACCCGCATAAAAGCGCGAATTTTCAAGAATGATAATATCGCCATTTTGCATTTTATCGATGGCAGATTGCGCAATCTCGCCTTTTAAATCGGCGGCAAAGCCAACATTTTTACCAAGTAATTTTGCCAATGCAGGGGCAATTGGTTCAAGTGACATGCTTGGTTCAATTTTACCTTTTGGGCGACCAAAATGGCTTAACAGAATTGTTTTTGCGCCAGCTTTTGAAAGAAGTTCAATAGTTGGTAATGCGGCGCGCAAACGTGTGTCATCGCTGATTTGTCCATTCTGCATTGGAACGTTAAAATCAACACGGACAAGAATTTTTTTGCCCGAAACATCATTATTGCCAACATATTCTTCAATTTTATTATATGCCATTTTTAAACCTCTTTGCAAAAGCCAATATGGTGAATTGCAAAAGTGCTTTATGTTGCAATTTTTAAATAGTCAATGTGACACAAATCATTACTTGACAATAATTTTTATTGCGCAACAATTATGCATGGCGCAGATAAAAACCAAGGAAGAAGGCATTAATCCAATAGATTTTATAAATTCTATTGATGATGAAATCCGCCGTAATGATGCAATGCAAATTATGAATTTGATGGGGCAAATAACTAATCATCCGCCAAAAATGTGGGGCACATCAATCATTGGTTTTGATAAATATGATTATGTCTATGAAAGCGGGCATTCGGGCACAATGTGCAAAATTGGTTTTAGCCCACGAAAAGGCGCGCATACTTTATATTTAATGCTTGGCCTTGGTGATTTTGAAGGCGCGCTTCAAAAACTTGGCAAGCATACGACGGGTAAGGGGTGTCTTTATATTAAAAAGCTAAAAGACATTGATGTCGAAACTTTGAAACAAATAATTGATAAATCATATAAATTGGTTTGCGAAAAATATGACTAGTTTTTCAAGTGTCTTTCTACCCATGGTGGCATTATATAGAATGATTTTTGGCTCCAGAGGCCAATTTTTTTTCGCCTTGCTTCTTGTTCAAGGCCAATCATTTTGGGGTCGTGTAAATATTGGCGATATGCCCATGCACAGCCGCTTTGTACTTGTTCGCGGTTTATATTGCGATTGCCTACATAGATTTCCGCAATTGTGCGCCCATATTTATCTTGCTCGATTGGGTTAATGCTTATTTTTGTGTGGTAAATTTTTTTATATAATTGCGCGCGGCATTCTTTGCCGAAATTCTGGTTGAATTCGGGCGCATCAATTGATGCAAGGCGGATTTCAATTTCTTTATTGCCCGATTTGGCACGAATTGAATCGCCATCATAAACATGGGTAACAATAAGGTTTTTATACTTTATCGTATTTTGGGCGCAAATTGGCGTTGCAATAAAAGCGAAAATTATAGGAAAAACCCTATTTAATTTCATGACGCCACCTGATTGAAATCTTGCTATCACCGCTTGCGCCAACTTTGGATATTATTGCGGTTGATGGTTTTGGGCGCCATTCAACATTGGTTGAAATACCTTGTGTGCCTTCTGAAATAAGTTCGATATATACTTGGCGGCTTAAATATTTTCCGCCTGCAATCGAAATTTCACCGCTTGCAGTATTGGCAAAAACCAACCTATCAAGGCGCACAATTTCGCGCAAATTACCAATAACGTCAAAACCACCGCCCCCTGCAAGCGCAGCCAAAGAGGTTGCAAGCTCAACGGTTTCAAGCGGCGATAATTGCGAACGCGCACGTCCAAATAAAACCTGTGCCAAGATTTCATCTTTTGGTAAATCGGGAACAGATGTCAGCTCAATAAGCGGATGCGCCGCAGTGCCCTTAATTTCAATTTTTGCCGTAAGATTATTGGCAACACGTGTTGCCTCAAGATTAAGGCGAATATTATTGGGATTGGTCGCAAGTGTGATTGTGCCGCGATCTGCAAATTCAAAAGAGCGCCCGCCATATTCATACTCACCGCGATAAACTTTGGCAGTACCGTTTAAATCAGGTTTTGCCAGTGTGCCGCCAATGTGTGAATTAAGCGAAAGCTCAAGATTAAGACCACGACCACGAATGAAAACACCATTATTCGCCCTAAGATTAACATCAAGCGCAAATTCAGGAATTTTCAAATTGCTATTTCTTGTTTGTGAATTTTGTGAAGTAACTTGGCGGGAAGCAGGTAAATTAATTTCGGTGACATCCAAACTTGCAACATGGTTTGCCGAAAGCGCATGTGGTGAAAATTCGGCATAATCGATTTTTAAATCACCGCCCATTTTTCCAATTTGACCATCACTGGATTCGATTTTTACCGCACCACTAACATCAACATGTGCAACGTCACTATCGATAAGGCGGAATTTGCGCGCATAAATATCAAAATTTGAATTGGCAAGTTTAGAGAATGAAATTGCGCCTTGACCACTTAATTCACCGCCATTTTTGTCTTTTGATTTTAATTGGCTTATCAAGATTTTATCATTAACAATATCGCTATTGATATTAAGTTGACTAAGGCTAAGGCCAATTCTTGGTTCGCG
>JAPUEP010000051.1 GCA_027492515.1 Hyphomonadaceae bacterium | reverse complement strand
ACATTATAAGGCAAAAACAAAGAAGTTGGATAATGACATCTAATTCCTTCCCTTGAGGGAAGGTGCCCACAAAGCGGGCGGTAGGGGGGCGACATTGGTGGCTTGTGGCGACGTTTGTAGAACCCAAACAGCCATCCTTCAGTCACCTTTGGTGACAGCTTCCCTTAAGGGAAGCAATTTGGAAGTGAAGAACTCCTTGATTATAATTTCTATGATAAGAATCCATTGCAAGAATTGAAGTAAAAACATCATTATAAGTAGTCATTTTCATACTCCAGAAATAAAATTATAAGTTTGCAAAATATAAGGAATATCGTTCTTGGGCATACTATGAAGCCCCATAAGCGTAAGCCCACCTTCACGCCCCTTCAACCATGGCAGCACTTCTGCAATCCGACCATGCGTAATAGGCTCATTCGTTCGTTCAACGTGAATTGAACTAAGCGACACATTTGGGCCAAGCAATTCCTCCGCATTTGGCTCTTTTGTGGCCATTATGGCTTCTTGTTGTGGGGCGGTATCATTGCCTTTATCGACAATTTCAAAATGATCAAATTCTTGATATGATGTAAAGTGAACTTGCTTCACGCTTTTAGGGTCGTTGATATTGTCAAAAGTTACCAACATTGGTGCCTTTTCCAGGTCAATTTCCCATCCAATGCTGTCAGCGTCCGCACTTCTCACTTGCGGCCCTGTAAGCGGCGTATTGATTTGGTTGATGTAATCTTGCGGCAATCCAATTAATAAAAACAAATATTTTTTTTCAGAAACTTTCAATGGGATAGCTTCGCCTTTTACATCACAACCACCAACATCCATCCCGCCCCAAAACTTACTTCTCTGCCGGCATCGAAATTCTTGCACTCCATAGCTTTGATATATTTTATCACCAACCTGAACATTAAGTACGATTTTAAATTTCGTGCTATGTGTTGGACTACAGGATGAAATAAAAAGCGTGGCGATTAATAATATACTATAAATAATTTGTTTGTTTTGTTTATTCACAATATTACCTTTAAAACAATATTTAAAATAAATATAATATTATTTAGTTTAAATATTGTGAAATAAAAAAGCCCCCGAAGATTAACGGGGGCTTACTAAAACTAAAACACCGAGTGAGCGCCAAAGGCGCGAGGGTGGTGGGTTGAGGCCTACTTATAACCGCAAAGGCGTAAAAACCTATCTTTCAATTCTGGGTTTTCTTTGAAGACGCCGGTGAATTGGGTGGTTATGGTTGAAACATTGGGGTGGTGAACGCCGCGTGTTGTCATGCATTGGTGTTTGGCATCAATAAGGATTGCAACGCCCAATGGTTTAAGTGCTTTTGTAATCGCCTCTGCAATCTGAATTGTCATGGTTTCTTGGGTTTGGAGGCGTTTACAGAAAATCTCCACAACGCGGGCGATTTTTGAAATACCAACCACATTTGTATTCGGCATATAGGCAACATGCGCCTTGCCCAAAATTGGAACCATGTGATGTTCGCAATGGCTTTCAACATCAATATCCCTAAGCATTACGATATCATCATAACCGCCAACATCTTCGAATGTGCGTGATAATTCAGCTTCTGGATCAAGGTGATAGCCCGCAAAAAATTCTTCATAGGCTTCGACAACGCGTTTTGGCGTATCCAAAAGCCCTTCACGGTCAGGATTGTCACCTGCCCATTTAAGCAATGTTCTTACGGCGGCCATTGCTTCTTCTTTTGTTGGTTTTTGTGAAGTTTCGGTCAAAAATTGACCATTTTCATTTAACATATCCATTTATTTCCCCAAAATTGGGGACGGGGGTCGAGCCTTTTTAGCAAAGGACTTAACGCCCGCCCATACTTTCGCTTTAGAAAAGCTTTTACGATAATAGTTCAAGAACGGTTCATTTAGCAAGCTGCAATAATTTACGCCCTTATTTATGGATTTTTTTTATAAATACCATTAGAGGCTTATTTATGACTGAAATTCAATTATTCAATACTATTGCACGCGAAAAAACAATTCTTAAGCCAATAAATCCAAAGCGCGTAACAATGTATGTTTGCGGTCCAACGGTTTATAATCGCGCCCATATTGGTAATGCGCGCCCTGCGATTGTGTTTGATACTTTGGCGCGGCTTCTTAGATATGTTTATGGCAAAGAGCATGTAATTTATGCGCGAAACATAACCGATGTTGATGATAAAATTAATGCCGCCGCTTTTGAGGCGGGGGTTGATATTAGTGTTATCACCAAAAAATATACCGATATTTATCATTCGGATATGAAATTATTAAATGTAATTATTCCCGATATTGAACCCAAAGTTACCGAACATATGGGCGAAATTATCGCGCTTATCCAAAAACTTATTGAATTAAATCATGCCTATGTGACCGATGATGGGGTTTATTTTCATGTTTCAAGCATGAAAAATTATGGCCGCCTATCAAATCGCAAGCTAGAAGATATGCAGGCAGGCGCACGCGTTGAAATTGATGAAAACAAGCGCGAGGCCGCCGATTTTGCCCTATGGAAAGCTGCAAAACCTAATGAGCCGTTTTGGGATGCGCCATTTGGTAAAGGTCGCCCTGGCTGGCATATTGAGTGTTCGGCAATGATTGAAAAAAATCTTGGGATGACAATTGATATTCATGGCGGTGGGCATGATTTGATTTTCCCGCACCACGAAAATGAAATTGCGCAATCAGAATGTGCGCATGGCGGAACCCATTTAGCCAATATTTGGATGCATAATGGGTTTTTGAATTTCGGTAATGAGAAAATGTCAAAAAGCCTTGGCAATGTGGTTGATATTGAGGGGCTTTGCAATAAATTCCCGCGTGAATCCATTCGCCTTGCGATGTTATCGGCGCATTATCGTGCACCGCTTGATTGGAATGATGATTTAATTAATCAATCAACTAAGACGCTTGACCGCGCCTACCGGGCAATGGAAAGCATTTGGCGCGATGATATAGTGCCTAAAACTCCACAGGCATTAATTGATGTCCTTGCCGATGATTTAAACACCCCACAAGCCTTGGCAGTTTTGGCAGACCTTATCAAAGATGCCAATAAAGCAAGTGATGATGCGCAAAAAGAAGATGCATTGGCGGCGCTTTTGGGCGCGGGGACAATCCTTGGAATTTTGCAATTAAAGCCAAATGAATGGTTTAAAAGCGATAATGATGATGATGCCGATTTAAAATCGCATATTGATGCGCTTGTGAAAGAACGTGCCGAAGTTCGCGCCGCGAAAAATTGGGCGCGCGCCGATGAAATTCGTGATGAATTGGCAAAATTAAAAGTAATTGTTAAAGATGGACCAGAGGGAAGCGTTTGGCGCTTTGGTGAATAGATGAAAAGAATTGTTTTAGCACTTTGCGCCACATTTTTTATTACATCTTGCGATGC
>JAPUEP010000050.1 GCA_027492515.1 Hyphomonadaceae bacterium | reverse complement strand
AATGCGGGGGATTTGGCGCGTGAATTAAATGTGCCCGCCAATACTTTATCATTTCATTTGGCGCATCTTGAACGCGCGGGGCTTATTAAATCAACCCGCACAGGGCGCAATATAAATTATGCCTTTAATCGCGTGCAAATGAATGAATTAATCGGCTTTTTGAATGAAAATTGCTGTGTGCGCGATGAAAATGTTGATTGTATTTCAAAGGATTTCAAATGCTAAAAATATTGGTTTTATGCACGGGTAATTCGTGCCGCTCAATAATGGCGGAGGCTTTGTTTAACCATTATGGAAAAGGGCGCGTCATTGCCAAAAGCGCGGGCTCTTTCCCAACTGGTGAAGTGCACCCAAAAAGCCTTGAAACAATTGCCAAAAACGGCATTGCGACCGATGGTTTTTATTCAAAATCTTGGGATGATTTAGAAGGTGAAAAATTCGATTTATTGATAACAGTTTGCGACCGCGCCCATAATGAAACCTGCCCCATCTATCTTGGCAATATAATGAAAACCCATTGGGGCGTCGAAGATCCTGCACATGCAACAGGCACACAAGAGGAAATCGACAATAAATTCCAAGAAATATTCAAAACCTTGGAACTTAGAATAAAGGCACTTTTACACGCTGATTTTGAAAAACTTTCGCAATCTGAATTTAAAAATTTTGTCGATGTAATAGGTGCATCATGAGCGATAATCAAATAGGCTTTTTCGAGAAAAACCTTTCAATCTGGGTTGGGCTTGCAATTATTTTTGGTGTGGTTGTTGGTAAATTTACACCCGCAATTTCCGCCACAATCGCCCATATTGAATTTGCGCATGTGAATCTGGTGGTCGCAATTTTGATTTGGGCGATGGTTTTCCCAATGATGGTAAATATTGATTATTCCAATATGAAAAGCGCAATCAAAAGCCCACGTGCCTTTGGCATTTCATTCCTTGTTACATGGATAATTATGCCGTTTTCAATGGCGGGTTTGGGCATATTATTTTTAAAACATATTTTCGCGCCCTTTATCCCCGCAAACGATGCCAATCAATATGTGGCAGGTTTGATATTGCTTGGCGCAGCGCCCTGCACCGCAATGGTTTTTGTTTGGTCACGCCTTGTTAAGGGCAATGCCAATTATACATTGGCGCAAGTTTCATTGAATGATGTTATTTTGATTTTCGCCTATGCCCCTTTGGTTTCGTTTTTGCTTGGTGTTACCGATATTAAAGTGCCGTGGGATACTTTATTATTATCGGTTGCATTATTTGTTATTGTGCCAATGATTGCGGGTTTTTTGGTGCGGAAAGCATTATTGGCACGCGGCGAAAGCGCATTGAATGGCTTTCTTGACCATTTAAAACCCTATTCAATAATTGGCCTTTTGGCGACTGTGGCTTTATTATTCAGCTTTCAGGCCGAAACCATATTGGAAAAACCCTTGGTAATTGCCATGATTGGCGTGCCGATAATTATCCAAAGCGCATTAATGTTTGCCCTTTCCTATTTTGGAATGTGCAAAGCCTGTGTGCCCCATGATGTCGCCGCCCCCGCGAGTATGATTAGCGCGTCAAACTTCTTCGAACTTGCGGTTGCCGTTGCAATTTCCCTTTTTGGCCTCGATAGCGGCGCGGCATTGGCAACAGTGGTTGGCGTTTTGGTCGAAGTTCCCGCAATGTTATGGCTTGTAAGCATTGCGAATAAAACAACTGGCTTGTTTAAGTCGTAATCCTATTGATATAGTGGGGCATGACAAGTGATTCCCATCCCGACCTAACCTATCAAAACCTCCTTCGTGACATTCTTGCCAATGGGCAAAAGCGTGAGGATAGGACGGGCACGGGTACGATTGGGGTGTTTGGGCGGCAGATGCGGTTTAATCTTGAGGATGGTTTCCCGCTTTTAACCACCAAAAAATTGTTTACCAAGGCGATTTTTGTTGAGCTTTTGTGGTTTTTGCGTGGTCTTACCAATGTTAAATGGCTGCAAGAACGTGGCTGCACAATTTGGGATGAATGGGCGGATGTTAATGGTGAACTTGGCCCCGTTTATGGCAAACAATGGCGTTCATGGGCCGCACCAAATGGCGAAATTATCGACCAAATCAAAAAATTAATTGATGGTATAAAAAATAACCCATATTCGCGCCGCCATATTGTTTCGGCATGGAACCCCGCAGATGTTGATAATATGGCATTGCCGCCATGCCATTGTTTGTTTCAATTCTATGTTTCACCCGATGGCAAATTATCGTGCCAGCTTTATCAGCGTTCGGCAGATGTGTTTTTGGGCGTGCCATTTAATATCGCATCTTATGCCCTTTTAACCCACATGATTGCCCAAATTTGCGATTTAAAAGTGGGTGAATTTGTGCACACTTTGGGCGATGCCCATATTTATTCCAACCATTTGGAACAAGTAAATCAACAGCTTCAAAATGCCCCATTTGATTTGCCAAAATTATGGCTTAATCCTAATATTCGTGAAATCGATGCTTTCGAGCTTGAAGATATTAAGGTCGAAAATTATCAGTCCCACGCGACGATAAAAGCACCCATCGCCGTTTAAACAATAATGGGGAATAAAATGAAAAATAGACGTGATTTTCTTCTAGCCGCAACTGCGGGAACATTATTGGCAACACCTGCGATGGCGCAATTTGGCGATTTGGCAAAAATCGGAAGCGCGCTTGGCACAGTTAATAAATTAACGGGCAATAAAATCGGCCTTGATAAATTGACGGGCAATAATGACCCCATTACCACAAGCCTTAAAGACGCCATTTATGGCGATGCAAGCAAGGATGGCTTTGTTCCAAAACTTCCGCTTCAAAAGCTAACATCGCTTGCGCGTGGTGCAAATGGTAGTTTTATCCTACAGGCGGGCTATTTTGAATTTCATGCCCAATCATATTGCTTCCATGCGGGCACACATGGCCCAGGTGGCGGGGAAGGTTATTTATATGCCCCAACATTGGGAAGCGCGGCGCAAATTATAACCCAAATTCGCCAAAATTCTTATTCACACCCCGAAATTGATCAACACACAATCCAATCTTTAATTTGGGCAATTTTGGCGCGTGCAAAATTTGAAACTTTGAATGATGAATTAAAACTTGCGGCAATGCGTTTGATGACCAAACAACAATTGGCAACATTAAATCGCGGCGCACTTGATTACATTCCACCCGAAGTTCTTAATCAAGTTATCGGCAGCGCGCCACCAGCATTACGCCAAGCATTAAATGCACAGGCCACAATGCGAAATATGTTCAATGGCGGCTCTTATTCATTCGGCGAGCTTGAAAGAATTGCCGTAATAAACGGGCGCGCACCATGGGGCGAAGGCTCTATACAAGTTCCATCTGGGCGCTGGAGTAAGCACCCTGATGGCTATTGGATAAAATATGTTCCAAGTGGTTATAGCCATACGAAAATA
>JAPUEP010000049.1 GCA_027492515.1 Hyphomonadaceae bacterium | reverse complement strand
GGCGCTTTACCAGTTAAGAAACCGCCCAAAACCTGATAGGCATCGTTAAAATACATAACGAACCAGCCACCAGTAAGAAGCGAAATTATAAGCCAAACAATATGTTTACCAATTTTACGCCATGCTTTGTCAAATGACCATGGCGCTTTATCAAGGCGGATACGTTGGTTTCTGTCGCCTTCAAAAATACGCTCAACAAGAATGAATAAATCTGTCCAAACAGTTTGTGGGCAGGCATAACCACACCAAATACGCCCAAACAAAGAAGTTGCCAAAAAGAGACCAACACCCGCAAGGATTAGAAGGCCAGTGATATAATAAACCTCTTGCGGCCAAATTTCGATTGGGCCAAAATAAAAACGACGCCCAGCAAAATCAGCTAAAACAAATTGATCAGAAGCAGAACCTTCGCGCGGCCAACGCAAAAGCGGCGCAATATAATAAATGGCAAGCAAAACACCCAAAGCAAGCCATTTTACAAAACGGAACTTACCATGAATAATTTTAGGATAAATTTGCTGACGTCTATTGTATAATTCACGCCCAACAGCAGAGTTAACGGCAGTTACGTCATGTTTTTCAATTCCATCAGCGGCTTGTTGCGGAACCGACCCAATTTTATCATTTTCTACTTCAGGGTTTTCATTAGTCATGTTTTGCTTCTTTTTACATTAATTGTGCGTCTATAAGCTATTATGAATATATAAAGCGATTGGACAATATGCCGCAATCATAGCAAAATTTCCCACAAAATACATGAGGGAATCGATTATATTAGATAATTCTAATTTAAAAGCCTTATTTATTGGCCTTCTTGTTTGAATGGGCGATTAAGTAAGGCCTCTATGGCCTCATTTACTGCAAGCCTGCCATCCAAAATTGCGGCAACTGCGGCACATATTGGCATATCAACGCCGTATTTTTTCGCCAATTGCGCCAATGCAGGGGCGGTTGCCGCACCTTCTGCAACTGAGTTTTTGCCTTTTTGTGCTTCTTCAAATGTTTGCCCCTGCCCCAAAGCAAAACCAAGCGAGAAATTACGCGAGCTTTTGGAACTACAGGTAAGAACCAAATCACCAAGGCCACAAAGCCCGTTTAAAGTTTGCGCCTTTGCACCCATTTGAACACCAAGGCGCACCATTTCAGCGAAACCGCGTGTAATTAATGCGGCGCGTGCACTTTCGCCAAGGCCGCGCCCCTCTGCCATGCCACAGGCGATTGCAAGAACGTTTTTAACCGCGCCGCCAATTTCGGCGCCAATTAAATCATCAACCCAATATGGCCTAAAGGTTGAGATACCGATTAAATTAACAATTTGCGCACCAATTTCTTTATCAGGGCATGCCAAAGTAACCGCAGTTGGCAAACCGATTGCCACATCTTTTGCAAATGAAGGGCCAGAGATTACAATTGGTGTTGCCTGTGGAATGGTCTGTGCCAATACTTCGGTCATGATTTCAAGGCTGTTTTGCTCAATCCCTTTTGAACAAAGCGCAATTGGCATTTTATCGCGCAATTTTGGCCCAATTTGACCAAGGGTTTTGCGCATAAATTGCGCAGGTATTACCGCCAAAATCGCCGCAACATCAATAATGTCGTCTAATGAATTGGTTGCAATTATATTAGGCGATAAATCAATATTTGGAAGGAATGCACTATTTTGGTGATTATTATTTATGTCATTTGCAACATCGGTTTCCAATGCCCAGATAATAACTTTATTCCCCGCAATTGCCGCAACTTGTGCCAAAGCCGTGCCCCATGCACCTGCCCCTAAAACACCAATTGTTTTTTCCATTCCATTGCCGTCAGCATCAGAAAAACCGTTTGACATCATCCACCCCTAGCTGAATGGTTTATTGACCATTCAATATTTTATGTTACAGCGAACCCATTAATTCACAGATTTTGGGCAAATCATGGACGAAAAGCAAGCAACATCGCTGCGAATATTAGATGCAGCGTCTAAACGTTTCTTACATTATGGCTATCAAAAAACGACCATGAATGAGATAGCGCGTGATTTATCCATGTCCACGGGCAATTTATATCGCTTTTACCCATCAAAACTTGATATTGCCGAAGCTTTGGCGCTTAAAAGTGAAAATGTTGAATTTTACGCGCTTGAAAATATTGTTCAGCTAGAAATCGCGCCCATTCAAAAACTAAGACGCTTTGCCTTTAGAATTTTCAAAGATACTTATGATCATATTGCCGAAAGCAAGAAAATCTATGAAATCGCGCAAGTCATAATTAATGAACGACCAGAATATGCCAACAGACGCCTAGAACGTGAAAGAAAATTGCTTATTCAAATTTTTGAACAAGGGCAAAACGACAAAAGCGTTGTAATTAACGGCAATTTGGGCGAAACAGCGCTGGCATTTCAATGCGCAACTATGCGTTTTCGCTATGGCTGCCTTCCGCAAAATGCGGATTTTGAGGCGATTGCACATGAATTAGATTTGGTTTTAGATTTAATCATAAGTGGTATATCGGCGAAATAATCGCAAAAACACCTTATTCATAGTAAATATTTGGTTAAAACACGCCCTACCCCATGCTTTTTTGCAATGCAGCATTGAACACTGAACATTTTACAAATCGTTCATTGACTTTTTAGGTAAAATGTTCTATATGCACGCCATATATAAAAAATAGGATTTCTCCCCATGAACAAATTACATAATGATTTACACGTTCCGCACCTTAGTAGCCTACTTGCAGCTATGGTAATTATGGCAGCCCTTTGGGGCCCACTTGCTGTAATGGCGGCAAAAGTTGCTGGCTATTAATTAGCCAATAAATTGTAAGAGCAAAGGCGCTATTCCAACGGAATGGCGCCTTTTTCTTGTTTTATGCAAAAATTTTCACCGAATTTATCATTTATTCATGCTAAATGTGTATGTTTTGTGGATATGGAAATGTTTGGGTAATGCATATTCACAAAAATAATAGTAAAAATGACGCCAAATTAACAATTGCGTCGCCGTATTTGAATGATGATCCATCGCCGTGGATACGAAAACTTATTTCGTCACCGCTTGCGAAGGATGTTCAAATTATTCTTATCGATGACGGCACAAATAATGATGAAGCGGATAAAAATATTTGCGCATTGCTTAATGAGTGGCCAGGTTCTGCGATACGTTTAAGACTTAAAAAAAATGCGGGGCGTTCACGCGCAAGAAATTTTGCGGTTGAACATGCAATGGCAGAATATATTCTATTTATTGATGCCGATATGGTTCCCGCATATGACGATTTTTTAGAACGTTATTTTGAAATAATTGATAAAAAATCTGCCGCAGTGGTTTTTGGCGGCTTCGAAGTTCCACGCGAAAATGTGGCACATGATTTAATGCTTTGCTATGATCTTGCAATGCGTTCGGATTGACAGCCTGCACATTATAGATCAAATCGCGGCGCTTATGCGGTTG
>JAPUEP010000048.1 GCA_027492515.1 Hyphomonadaceae bacterium | reverse complement strand
GAAGTTAACAACACCTGCCAAAGCGTCTGAACCATAAGTTGCAGATGCACCACCAGTAACAACCTCAACTTTTTTGATAAGGCCGGCTGGAATAGCGTTCAAGTCGATTGCAGATGAAGATTTAGTAGCAGGGGTCATACGGTGACCATTTACAAGAACCAAAGTTCTTGATGGGCCAAGACCACGCAAGTCAACAGTTGCAGTACCGTCAGATGGATTGTTAGAAGCAGCAGTAAAGCCAGGAACAACTTGTGGTAAAGTGTTCAAGATTTTTTCGGTTGTTAAAGAACCAGTTGCTTCGATTTGTGCCGCACCGATAGTAGTGATTGGGCTTGGCGAAGTATAATCTTTTTTCGCGATACGCGAACCTGTTACAACAACAGTTTCATTTGCTTTTGTTTCGTCAGCAAAAGCAGGAGCAGCAAATGCCAATCCTGAAATAATCGTGCCTGCTAACAATACAGTACGCAAGCCATTTTGATTTACATTAGATTTCACGTTGGGTTCCTCCATTTAGTTCCCCTGCGAATGAATCGTAATTCACGCGCAATGTTGTAAACTATGAAATTAGGAAATTAGGGTCAATCTTTTGAAAGAACAATTACTTAGTTTGAATACAAATAAGGGAAAAGTGTTGCACCATTGTCGCATTTTTAGCAATATAGTTTAATAATAAGGCAATTATTAAATTATTATTTACTAAACCAAATATATATTTATTATACATATTTAAAGCGTTCCAACGTTTGATAGGTAATAATATTAATCTATATTTTATTTGTATTTAATATACATATTTCATTTTGCCAAATATTTACTGCAGCAACCTTCCCTACAAACTTAATTTTCAAAAAAAATAGCGGGCACAAAGCCCGCTATTATCACTAATTAAAATGTTATATTTTAATTAGAATTTGAATTTCACGCCAACATAATAACGACGACCCAATACATCATAAGTTGATGGGTCAGTATTTGCTTGAACGTTAGGAGTGTACAAACGTGGTTGTTGATCAAGCAAGTTGTTTACGCCAAAACGTACATCAACATGAGAGTTCAAACCATAATTACCAGTCAAGTCATGATACCAAGTTGCTGGAACGCCAGTGTTTGCAGTAGCAGAACCACCAGTGCGTGTATTGAAGTGAACCATTTCGCTGATATAGCGTGATTGCCATGAAAGCGATAATTTTTCACCTTTCCAATTAGCACCCAAAGTCCAACGCCATTCAGGAACAGCAGAAGCAGTTGTAGAGCTAATAGAACCTGCAAGGTCATAGATAGGATCAACACTTGTTGTTTGTTTAGTGTATTTTTCAACCCAAGTACCGATAACGTTAAAGTTCAAACGTCCCGCTCTTTGAGTATTGAAAATGCCAGCTAAATCCCAGCCCCAATTAAAGGCAACGTCAACACCTGAAGTTTCATATGCTGCTTGGTTGCGTGATAATTGTTGAAGGGCAATAACGCCACCATTTGCTTGGTCACGTGTGAACAACTTACACCAAGAATTATTTGGATCATAAGTTGGGTTAGCGCCATCACGGTTATAGCAACGTTGAACAATTGTAGTTGCATCAACAGAATCGATTACATCATCAATATGAATTGACCAATAATCAACAGTTGCAGTTACATTTTTCAACCAATTGCTATCAAATTTCGGACGGTAAACAAAACCAAGAGTATATGAATCAGCTGTCTCAGGAGTAAGGTTCGGATTACCACCTGTAATACCTGTTGCTTGACCTGCTGGCTGTACATAAGATGTGCCACCTGCAACTGCTGATTGTGCAGTACAAAGCGCGCGAACTTGTGAACCATTTGCGCCATTACGATAAGTAGTAGCGATAGTACCAGTTGTGTTACACGGGTCTTGGATTGTGAAAGTTGGGAAATTATTCAATTGTGGTGCGAATAATTCAGAAATACTTGGAGAACGTGTTGCAGTTTGGTAACCACCACGGAAACGCAAATCGTCAACAATTTTCCAATCCACATTCACTTTATAGCTGTTTGAGCTACCAAATTTGTTATTGTGTGAAGTACGTGCACCCAAATTAAGTGAAAGTGACTGCATCAATGGAAGATCTTTTAACAAAGGAACTTGTGCCTCTGTGTAAAGGTCGAACCATTTCAAATAACCAGAAACTGGTTTTTGTTCGTTGAAGCCTGCAACTAGACCTGGTTGCAAACCAGAATCTGGTTTGAAATCAAAGTCAGTATCGCGGTATGCCATACCAAACACAGTTTGAACTTCACCTGCTGGCAAATTGAACAATGTACCAGAAATGTTAGCCTCAGCATTACGCTGAATAACTGTTGTCAAGTTTTTAGCTTGAAGGCTGATATATGCTTTACATGCATCACTGATTGGTGCTGAACCGAACAAGTTCAAACCACCAGTACAAAGTGAAGCACCGCCATCAGCCGCATCCAACAATGCTTGTACACGGTCACGACGAACGTTGCCATCTTGAGTTTCGTTCAAAACTGTACGGCCATATGACCAATAAGCATCATAAGTCCAGTCTTCAAGAATTGTTCCAAGTTTACCAGTTGAACCAGCAGTTAATTGCCAAACGTCAAAAGTATTATCACTTGCACGTGGTCCAAGAACGTTGAAACGTTTAGAGAATGGAATTGGTGCAGTAGCATTTGTACGAGCCGCAGCAAGTGCTTTTGCAGCAGATGACAAGAATGGATTTGTTACTGGAACAGTGAAACCAGTTGAACCTGATGCTGGTGTTGGTGCCAATGCAGAATCTGCATTGTAATTAGTGAACATCATTGTTGCATAAGGTTTGAAATAATCATTCAATTCGTAATTTACGCTTGAATAAATATTCCAACGTTCCATTGGAAGCACCAACAAATTATCTGGCTCAAAGTTATATGAGAAGAAATCTGGGTAGAATTTGGTTGCGATATCGCTTGCTGGGCCTTTATAATTAACCGCATCAAAACCATTACCTGCTGTACCAGTACAGAATAATGTTCCATCAGGGTTGAAACCAAAACCTGCTTGACCACCTGTAACTTGGCATTTACCAGCACCAAAAACGCCATCAACCGCTGCTTGAGAAGGTGTATTTGCACCAAATGACAAAGAGCCACCGGGGAAAGAACCAGTAGAGCTTGAAGCTTGTTTTGAGAATTCGCGGTCGCCTTTTCCGATTGCGTCACGTTTGTAATAGCCAGCAGAGAATACAGCATTACCACGGCCTTCATCGAAATTACCGCCCATTGTAACGCTTGTAGTTGCTTGTTTGCCGTCACCTTGTTCAGTTACAGAATATTGGCTATCGACTTCTAAACCGCTAAATTTGCGCTTCATGATGAAGTTTACAACACCTGAAACCGCGTCAGCACCATAAGTAGTTGCCGCACCGCCAGAAATAATCTCAACTCGATCAACCATAGCACCCGGAATAGTGTTGATA
>JAPUEP010000047.1 GCA_027492515.1 Hyphomonadaceae bacterium | reverse complement strand
GGTGAAGAGAATGTTTATAACCAAAAAGATGCCGAAGGCTTTATCAAATTAAACGCATTGAGATTGCGCATTTCTGCGTGGCGCGACCAGAAATTAGGTAGAAATAATATCTAAAAAGAAAGCCCCGTTTGGGGCTTTCACTTTTTTGGGATTATGATTTGTTATTATCATCAGGTGGCGTTTGATTGATAACATCATCATTCTTTGCGCCACCAAAAAATCTTTTAAGATATTTAAACGAAGCAGCAAACAAAGCGCCGATTAAAACTAAAAATTTCTTGCCAAATGCGGCGATTATTGCAAATAAGCCAAGCTTTTTTGCAACCGCAACACCAGCACCAGCGGCAACAAGACCTGCTAAACCTAATTCAGATTTTTTATCCCAAAACTTATGGTCGGCATATGTTTCGCCAGCATTGAATTTTACCGTTTCTGCAAGTTCAACGGCATCAACTTTCACAATGTTAAGATTGGTAATATAATCAATCATATTAAGGCTAAGAATACCGCTACGACCAAGGTTTCGTACATCATAATTGAGCGAATTTACAACTTTTTCACTTTCAGGCGGTGATAATTCAGTTGCCCAAAC
Source organism: Hyphomonadaceae bacterium (assembly GCA_027492515.1). Taxonomy (GTDB): domain Bacteria; phylum Pseudomonadota; class Alphaproteobacteria; order Caulobacterales; family Aquidulcibacteraceae; genus Pseudaquidulcibacter. Next base: position 2,867 of record JAPUEP010000047.1, on the reverse strand, counting down.
AAGATATTTTTTTTGCTCATTATAAGTTGGCGGGGTTGCCCATCCAACAAGTTTAAAGTCATCGGCGGTAGCGTTTATTTTATCTTCTTCCTTCATGTCTGCCAAAACTTTATTATAGTCTTGGGTCTTTGCGTCTTTATCGGAAACATAACCTTGTGGGTCGTATGAAATAGCTGCTCCCCACGAATTATAAATATTCTTATCGGCAAGCGCGATCATTCCAATAACGCCATCTGCGGCTTCTGGCTTATTGCCCCATGCCTCAACTAAAATCTTTTTTGCATCTTCTGGACCATAGAAGACATATTTTTCACCAAGGCTAATGGTTGCGGGCGCGCCTTGAAGAACAATGTTTCCATGTTGCGGATGAAGAGATTGTAGAAAATTATTTTCATCTTTTGTAAGCGTATCTTCTTCTTGTGCAAAAGAATAATTAGGGCTTAAACAAAAGACCGCAGATAATATTAAAGCAAGTGATAGTAAAATTTTCTTCATAGGCAATCCAATATTAAATATTTTTAATATTAAGTTGCATGATTTATTTTAATAGTAAAGCGATAAAGGTTTAATCCAATTCTCTTGCTTCACTAACCAACATAATCGGCACGCCACCCCGAATTGGATATGCCAATTTCGCGGCTTTTGAAACTAATTCTTGTTTTTCCCTATCATATTCCAATCTTGTGCGGGTTTGGGGGCAGATAAGGACTTCAAGGGTTTTTGGGTTGGGTTCCATTTTTCTTACGCAAATAAAAGGGTTGAAAGGCGGCGTCTGCCGAAACGTGTGATTTCATTTGAATTACCAAGGGCATCGAAGATTTTCAATAAAAATGTTCGTGCCGCTTTATCATTCCAATCAATTTCAACTTTCATTATTTCGAATAATTTATCGATTGCCGCTTCAAAGTCACCATTTTTAATAAGGCTTTGGGCAAGTTCATATTTAATCATCAAATTTTCAGGCTTTGCCTTTTCCTCAGACTCCAAAGCATCAATGTCGCGCGCATTTTCGCATTCGCGGGCAAGGGCGATTTGTGCCTTAAGGCTTTGGGTTTCGGAATTTTCTTCGATACGTGGCAAAAGACTTTCAGCCTCGTCAATTTGACCGCCTTGGAAATAGCATTTCGCCATTCCCAAAAGTGCAATTTGATTATTGGTATCAATTTCCAAAACCTGTGCATAGCTTTGGGCTGCGCCGCCGACTTCGCCAATCTTAAGGCTTTCAGCTGCCGCATCCAACATGCTTTGAACGCCGCCCGCTTTAACTTCGCCAACATGTTTTTCAATGAAGGTTTTAATCTGGCTTTCGGGTAGTGCGCCCATAAAACCATCAACAGGTTGCCCATTTTTAAACGCAAAAACTGCGGGGATTGATTGAACACGCAATTGACCCGAAAAATGCGGATTTTCATCAACATTGACTTTGACCAATTGAACCGCGCCATTAAAACCATTTACTACGCGCTCAATCGCGGGGCCTAAATTACGGCATGGGCCGCACCAAGGTGCCCAAAAATCCACCAAAACTAATGTATCTTTTGAGGTTTCGATAACGTCTTTTATAAAACTTTGATCGGTTCCATCTTTTACAAATTGCGATGCCATGATTTTAATCCATTTATTAGTAATTGCTTATATAAGGCTGCGATTAATTGTTTTCAAGGTCAAAAGGCTTGACGTTTGGAATATCGCTTGAAAAATCTGCAATCATTGCTTTACCGCCCCAGTGTTTCACAAATTTTGCAATATCATTGGTTTTAATACTTGTTGTGGCATTATTCAAAAGCGGGTGAAAATTTATAATTTCATGTTCGAAAATTGCATTATCCAAAATAAGTGTAAGGCTTGGCGGATTATTATTTATAAGGGAAAATAAAGTAACAGACCCCGGACGAACCCCAAGTTTCTCCCACAAAAATTCTTCAGAACCAAATGAAAGGCGGGCACTATTTATAGCCTTATGAACTTGGTTAAGTTTAATTTGGGTTTCGCCAATTGCACAAATAAGGAAAAATTCGCCATCCTTATCTTTTAGAAAAAGGTTTTTTGAATGACCGCCCGCAATGGCCTTTTTAATGTCGTGACCTTCATCAACTGTAAAAACAGGGCGGTGGTCATGGTTTTTATATTCTATTCCCAAATCGTCAAAAAGTGCGAATAATTGGGCGCGGGTTGATTTGTGTGGTTCGTTCATGTGTTTGTAAAACCGCGTTTTTGTGTAATTTGCAATGAAAGAATCAGTATTTATGCATTTAGAGGCTTGAACTTTTTTCACCGATGCGGCATATCGCCGACCTACCACGAACTTTATAGTTCAATCGGATGCGGGTGTAGCTCAGTGGTAGAGCGCTACCTTGCCAAGGTAGATGTCGTGAGTTCGACTCTCATCACCCGCTCCAAAACTTCCGTTCAAATCGCCGCCCTCACTTCGTTCGCTTAGCGATTTGGGTCAAGCGGACAATTAAATTCAAAAAGCGTGGTTTTTGAATTTAATTGACATTTTTCTTTAATAATTGATGGGTTTTCTTCGGGTGATTTTGTAGACTGAGGCGGGGGGAATGTTGGCGATTGTGAAGCCGATGCGTTTTGCCTTTAGGCCGAGGCGGTCGATAATATATTTAGGGATTGGGCATTTGGGGCCATATGTGAATTGGTATAATGCACCATTTGGTGGAAGAAGTTTGAAAACACCCATTAAAATCTGCATGGTTTTGCGTGGCGATATTAATAATAATGGCAATCCACTTATGGCGGCGCTAATTTTTTCGCCCTTTAATTCATTATGCGTGTGAAGGCGTGCAGCATTTATATTTAAGATTTTAACATTGGTAAATCTTGGGCGTAATAATTGCGCCAAATCTTCATCA
>JAPUEP010000046.1:13505-26942 GCA_027492515.1 Hyphomonadaceae bacterium | reverse complement strand
TTTAAAGCCAGTTGGCCTTACTAATCCGCACACTGGAAATCGCCCTTATGCGGTGGTGCAATTGCGCCAAGATAATAAACTTGGCACGCTTTATAATATGGTTGGATTTCAAACTAAATTGAAACATGGCGCACAAAGCGAGATTTTTAGAAAAATCCCAGGGCTTGAAAATGCACAATTTGCGCGCCTTGGCGGTATTCACCGCAATACTTTCTTAAATTCACCAAAATTACTTGATACTCAATTACGCTTTAAACCAATGCCAAATATTCGCTTTGCGGGGCAAATCACGGGCTGTGAAGGCTATGTTGAAAGCGCGGCATTGGGCTTAATGGCAGGGCGGTTTGCAGCATTTGAAGCACTTGGAAAAGAACTTATTCCGCCGCCAATCACCACCGCATTGGGTGCAATCCACAATCACGTTACCATTGGTCACTTTAGCGGTAAAAAAGGCATGTTCCAACCAATGAACGTAAATTTTGGCCTTTTCCCCGAACTTGATGCGGAACGCCAAAAAGAAGCCATGAAAGCACGTGGCAAAGAACGCGAAAAATCCCGTAAATTCCAATTATCGCAACGTGCGAAGGAAGAATTGGCTATTTGGGTTAGTGAAAATTTTGAACAATAATCACTTCAAAAAGTCGATTTTAACGCCTTTTTGTTTGAAATAGCTTTGCATTAATTTGCGACCTTGGCGGTTGTTTTGGGCAATTTTGTTGGTGTCGAACATTGCCGTTTTTTCGCCCGCCGCGCTCATTGCGTCTTTTAATTCTTTGATGCGTAAATCAAGTTCAAGATTATCTTGCTTTAGGCTTTCATAAATTGCGTCAATTGCATTTTGAACAGACATTTTAGTTTAATCCTTATATTCTTTGTGACGTAATAAACGCCCTTGTTCTTTTTTCCAATCGCGGTCTTTGGTTGCCTCGCGCTTGTCATGGGCTTTTTTGCCTTTTGCAAGTGCAAGTTCTAATTTTGCCAAACCTTTGTCGGAAAAATATAGTTTAAGCGGAACCAAAGTTCGCCCTTCGCGCTCAATTGCGCCAACTAATTTGTTTATTTCTTTGGCCCTTAAAAGTAATTTGCGCGCCCGTTTTGGCGCATGATTAAATTGCGATGCTGGGCCATATTCAGGGATATAACTATTGATTAAATAGACACCGCCATTTTCATATGATGCATAGCTTTCGGCAATATTGGCTTTGCCCATTCTTAAAGATTTAACTTCAGTGCCAGTAAGCATGATGCCGGCTTCATATGTATCTTCAATTTCAAAATCAAAGCGCGCACGGCGGTTTTCGGCGATTAATCGCCTTGCCGCCATACGTGCATTTTGTTTCTTCTGATCTGCTGACATTATAATCCTGCGAGTTTCATCGCTTCTTTAACAGCTTTTTTGGACGCATCAGACATTTCAACCAATGGCAAACGCACATCAGGTTCACAAAGGCCAAGTTCTGCCATTGCGTATTTTACAGGAACAGGATTTGGTTCGATGAATAAAATACGTTGTAAAGCGTCAATTTTTTGGTTGATTTCACGCGCACCAGCAAAATCGCCTTTTGCCAAATGGTTTTGCATATTTGATACTGTTTTCGGTAATAAGTTTGACAAAACTGAAACCGCGCCAACTGCGCCATAAGCAGCAAAGCCAAGCGCAAGATTATCATCACCCGCCAAAATATTGAATTCAGGTTTGCACGCCGCTTTATGCAATGCAGTACGCGATGGATCACCTGTTGAATCTTTTAATGCAACAATATTTTTATGTTTCGCAATTTCACCCATTGTTGCAGGTAAAATATCAACATTTGTTCGACCTGGAATATTATAAACCACAATTGGCAAATCAACTGCATCGGCAAGTGCATTAAAATGGGCAATCAAGCCCGCTTGATTTGGTTTATTATAATAAGGCGCAACAATTAATGCGCCGTCTGCACCAAGTTTTTTAGCAACTTGCATATGTTCAATTGCCGCCACAGTATCATTGGAACCACAACCTGCGATTACAGGGACTTTGCCTTTGGCAACCTCAATCGCAAGTTCAAAAACGCGCCAATGTTCTTCATCATTAAGGGTTGCACTTTCACCAGTTGTGCCAACGGGAACAATGCCGTGAATACCTTCTGATATTTGACGTTCAACCAATGATTGAAAGCACTTTTCATCAACTTTTCCATTTTTAAAAGGCGTGATTAATGCAGTTATAGAGCCTGAAAAATTTGGAACAGAGTTTGACATTTTTTTTCCTCAAAAAATCGTCGGTGGATGAAATATTATTGGAATTGCAAATAGTCTATATTTTTATTTTTCGCTATAGGCACAACTAACATTATTTTAATTTACAGGCCGCTTTTTAAACACAACATTATATAAACTATTGTTTGAAGGTGACAAAGCCGGGTTGATTGGAAGTGCGAACGCCTGTTAAAATCTAAACTTATGGAGTTTTGGATGCAAAAGCAAAAAGTAAAAAAATACAATTTGGGCGCAAATATTTCTTTTTTGGCATTATCAATCGTATTTTCTTCAAATCTTGCTTATGCACAAGATAAACCAAATGAAAGCGTTCCAACGCCTGTAAATGTTACACCAAGCGTGCCAACACCTGTTAAAGTTGATTTTGATACAGATGAACCAATCGTCCAAGTGGTCGAACAAATACCGCAAAATGATAATCAAGCGCTTGCATGGGGTTTGAAGGCAGCTAAAGATAGAAAATGGTCTGAAATTCGCCGCCTTATGACTTATGTCAAAGATAATGACATCAAGAATGCCTTGGAATGGTGCATAATTTCAAGCGAAAATAATGATGCGGGTTTTAGCGAAACTTCACAAGCGCTAACAAATCTTATCGGCTTCCCGCAAATGCGTGATGTGCGCATTCGGCTTGAAAAAAATATTGAAAATTATGGGCTTTCTAGCAAAGACAAAATAAATTTTCTTATGCGTAAAGAGGCTGTAATCAATAATGACGGCCCGATTTCTGGCGAAGGTCAAATGGCGCTTGCATACGCATTATTAATTGAAGGCAACACTGAATTAGCGCAAAAATATGCATCAAACGCATGGCGTAAATATCGCTTTGATTCCGCATTACAGAGTAAGTATTTTACCCGCTTCGCAAATCTTTTAACAACCAAAGACCATGATGAACGTGTAAATTTGCTTTTATGGCTTGATAAACAAAGCCAAGCCAAAGACCTTCTTCCCTATGTGTCCGAACAAATGCGTATCAATGCCAATTTACGCCTTGGAATTGTGAATGAAGAAGGCGCGGTTTTGTCTGGCCCAAGCCTTTCGGATTTAGGCATTACTTATGAGCGTATCAAACGCCTAAGAAAGGCCGACCGCGATAGTGAGGCATTGGATTTATTAGCATCAACCAATTGGTCAAGCCTTCCAGAAATTGCACAAGAAGATTTATGGGAAGAATGACGCCGCCTTTTAATTTAAGCAATACGTTCAAAACGCTGGAATGATGCATATAAAATTGTTTCGCAACATGGTCTAAACACTGGTGCAAAAGCGGCAGAAGGTGAACAAACCGCGGGTTGGATTGCATTACGCTTCTTAAACCAGCCGCAATTGGCGCTTAAACATTATCAACGCTTTGACACTTTGGTTTCAACCTCAATGTCAAAAGCACGTGGATATTATTGGCAAGGCCGCGCCTATGAAGCATTGGGGCAAGATCAAAATGCCAATGATGCCTATATGAAAGCTGCCAATTATTCGACATTTTATTATGGTCAATTGGGTGCGGCGCGCCTTGGTCAAAGGCTTGGCAGGCCTGCAATATTGAATTTGCCACCTGATTTGGTTGCAAGTGCGCAAGACCGCGCAATGCTTAATGCACAACCAATGATGAAAATCGCGCGCACATTAAATGACATTGGCGAACGTGATTTATTCGTAAAATTCGCATTCTCACTTGATGATGTCCTAACAACCAATGGCGAGCATCAGGCATTGAGTGAATATGCACGTCAAAATGGTGAAAATCTTGTTGGTATTCGTGTTGCCAAAGCAGGCTTAAATCGCGGAATTTTGGCGACAGAGGCGGCCTTTCCCGTAATCCAAATACCGCGAATTATTGGATATCATCAGGCCGAAGATGCATTCTCTTTGGCGATTACGCGTCAAGAAAGCGAATTTAATGAACGCGCGCGTTCAAAAGTTGGCGCATTGGGGCTTATGCAATTCATGCCAGCAACTGCGGCATCACAAGCGCGCAAAATGGGTGTTGAACATCAAACGTCTTGGCTTACGGCAAAGCCACAGCATAATTTAATGCTTGGATCGGCGCATCTTGCTGACTTGGTTGATAATTTTTATGGTTCTTATGTTCTAACTATTATTGCTTATAATGCGGGCCCCGGACGTTCGATAAAATGGATTGACACTTATGGCGAAATCCGCGGCGGAACCGATGTTGATAAAATTATCGATTGGGTTGAAATGATACCTTTTTCAGAAACCCGAAATTATGTTCAAAGGGTTATGGAAAATATGCAGGTTTATCGTGCGCGCTTAAACAAAGGCACTGCACAGATTGATATTTTAAATGATTTGGCACGCGGCGTAAAACCACCGCCAACATTCTCAATAAAAATCATGCCAGGTGCTTATAGTGAAGGCGGCCCTATTGAAGAGCCAAAATCAAACAAAGACCCTGAAAAAGATAAAGATATCGAACAATGATTATGCGGTTTTTTCGTTTCTTATATAGGCATAAACAATCATGAATTGTGCCAAAATATAAGTGAACATGATTGCAAAATCAAAAAACGGCATTTTTATAATAAATTTATTTATCGCAATCATTGAATCCGATGCGATGAATGTAACAATACCATAAAATAATATTGCCCAATTTGCGCGATTAAATTTAAAACGCGCCACAATTGCCGAATAATAAAGCGCGCATAATATGAATGCATAAGCTAAGATTGGAACAAAAAAGCCACCAGCTTTTTCATGTGACATTTTCAACAAAAATGCCGCCCAGCCAAGCATTGGCAAGATTGACAAAATTATTGTCAAAGAAATTTTAAAACCAATATTCTTTAGATTTAAACTTATATAAAAACAGTGTGCGCTTAAAAATGCCAAAAGGCCAAAAATAAAGAAATTTGCATTCATATTTTGCAAACCAAGTAAAATATCGCCAAGCCATGAGAAGAATAAAGCAAATAGCAAAAGGTTTTTATAAGGTTTATTTATATCATGAAACCAAAGCCAAATCGCCAAAACAGGTATAAGGGCGATTTTACTTATGAATGAAACCTGTGGCAATTGTCCTAAAAACAAATGCACGCCAGCAATAATAAAATATAAAATTAGAAATAAGTGTTTTTTATCAAAATGCATTCAATATGCATAGCGTGCCTTAAGCTTACCTGCAACGTAATAAATCAAAGACTTTAATTGTGATTTATTGATTTCTTTTTCTCATTCTTTCTATGTCTTGTTGATAGACATCAGGTCGGATTTTTTTCCAAATTGCAAACCAAGTGTATATCCCACGTTTTGGCATTATTTGGGAATGGGTTTCCCTAAGTTTTATGAACCAATTATCTTTTTCACCAATAAAAACTGATGTTGTATATCCTTCTTGATTGTTCACAAATGCTTTTGAAACTGTGCCTTCAAAAATTTTATAATCCGAAAATTTACCCTTATTTGGAAATATCTCCATTTCGAGGGGTGGTTGAATTTCAGATAAATTATCACCTCTAATCATCATAATTGACATTGCCGCCATCTCTAATTCCGCTTGAAGCGATGAGCCTGGTCTGTTGTAACCATAATAGGATGAAACCCCAAACGGAGAGATTAAATTACATTCAATATCAGTTGCTTTGCCATTTTCTTCTTCGAAAACTTTGATTTCGATTTTATCATCAAGCCCCGCAGTACAAGCAAAGCCCGCCTCTTTGAAAACAATATCGACAAAAGGTACAGGGCCGCTAACAACATCACTTATCTTAACCTCAAGTGAGTTTTGTGCAGCAGGTCCAGCAGCATCAATTGCTTGATGCGCGCGCTTTAATAAGTCGCTTTTTTCGTTGGCAAATGCAGGTGGTATATTTACAAAAACACCCAATAAAACAAACGCCAATAGCAAAATAATTTTATTGAGTGTTTTCGTCATATATTATTTTCCACGAACTAAATTTTCATATGCAACAACCAAATCTTCTGAAATGCGACCTGGTTGATAATGAATTCCGGCGATTTCTTTAACTGGTGTCACTTCGGCAGCAGAGCCTGTTGTGAAACATTCGCTAAAATTGCCCAATTCTTCTGGTTCAATTTTACGCTCAACCACTTCATAGCCTTTTTCTTTGGCAATTTTGATTACTGTTTGGCGTGTAATACCATTTAAGAAGCAATCAGGTGTTGGTGTATGGATTGCGCCGTCTTGAACAAAGAAAATATTCGCACTTGTGGCTTCGGCAACTTGACCGCGATAATCAAGCATAAGCGCATCAGCATAACCTTCGGCTTCGGCGGCATGTTTTGACAAAGTACAAATCATATAAAGACCCGCAGCTTTGGCATCATGCGGCGCAGTATTTGGTGCAGGGCGTTGCCATTTTGCGCGGCCCATACGAATACCAGTCATTTTATCGGCATAATAATTGCCCCAATCCCAAACCGCCACCGCAGTATGAATTGTATTTGATTGCGCAGAAACACCCATCATTTCCGAACCTCTCCACATAACAGCGCGAACATAGCAATTTTCAAGGCCATTTTTTGCCATTGCTTCTTTTTTAACATCATCAATCTGTTCGGCTGTGCATGGCGCTTTCATACCAAGAATATTGGCAGAATTAAGCAAACGATTTGAATGGCGATGGCCTTCAAAAATAGTGCCATTATAAGAGCGTTCGCCTTCAAAGACGCTTGAACCATAGTGCAGCGCATGTGTTAGAATATGGACTTTTGCCTCGCGCCAAGGAACAAAACTTCCATCCATCCAAATCCAGCCATCACGATCATCATACGGAACAAAACTCATAATATTACCTATTTAAATTGCCTTTCATCACTTTTAGTGAAAACATCTATTGAACCTGTTGAAAAAAAATCGCAATATTTTTTCCAATATTATGACAGCTATTCATCCATTTAAACAAACATCGCCCGACCCCCTTGCCTATTCACGTCTTTTCCTGCGTGATGAGGAGTTGCAACTTGCATTGGCCGCACTTTTTGAGGCTGTGGCAGCAATCAAACTTGCGGGTGAAAAAACCCGCGCCAATAGTAAACTTTCATGGGCAGAAACAAAAACCCTTTTAAGCCTTGGGGCAAAACCTGATAGCGTAATGAATTTGGGCATACGCCTTGCAGTTACGAAACAAGCGCTAACCAAAACCCTACGAAAGCTAGAGAATAATGGTCTTTTACAACGTATTGAGGATAAGGTTGATAAAAGGCGTAAAATCATGTCACTAACACCAAAAGGCCGAGAGATTGAACATGATGTCACCGCGCAAATGCGACGCCTCCTAACCCGCGCCTATAAGCAAGCAGGTGCAGAGGCGGTTATTGGCTTTGACCAAGTTTTGTGGTCTATTCTTGGATAAGGTGGAAAAATGGATAGCGCTATAAATATATTAGTTGTCGATGATGATGATAGAATTCGTGAACTCTTAAAGCGTTATCTTAAATCCCAAGGGCTTAGTGTAACCACCGCAAAAGATGCCGTAGAGGCGCGTAAATTAATCGATTTGATTGAATTCGAACTTATAATTCTTGATGTAATGATGCCGGGCGAAGATGGGGTTTCGCTTACATCTGCAATCCGCCAAGAGCGTGATACGCCAATATTATTATTAACCGCGCGCGGTGAACCATCGGATAGAATTGCAGGTCTTTCAGCAGGGGCGGATGATTATTTGCCAAAACCATTTGAACCCGAAGAATTATTACTTAGAATCAAAAATATCCTAAAACGCATAAAGCCTGCGCCAGTTTCACCAATTTTAAAATTTGGCGATACAAATTATGATTCAAATCGGGAAGAATTAAGGCGTGATGGCGAATTAATTCGCCTTACAGAATCAGAAAAATCATTGATGCGCGAATTATCGGCGCGAATTGGCGCGACTATTACGCGCGAAGAATTGGCAAGAAAGGCAGGTGTTGCCGCCGATAGATCTATCGATGTGCAAGTAACCCGCCTTCGCCGCAAACTCGAACCATCATCGTCCGAGCCGCAATATCTGCAAACCATACGTGGTCTTGGCTATAGATTAGCCCCAGACCTATGATTTTTATGCAGGCTGAAGATTAACCGCAGAAGTTTTGCCGCGTTGATCAGTTTCAAGTTCATAAGATACTTTTTGGTTTTTTTCCAAAGTACGAAGACCTGCGCGCTCAACCGCTGAAATGTGAACGAAAGCATCTTGGCCAGCGCCATCAGGAGCGATAAAACCATAACCTTTGTCGGAATTGAAGAATTTTACTGTACCAGTAATCATTTTGTTTGTCCTTTAAACAATAATTATCCACCCGCACAATTGCGAGCTTGTATTCGTATGGAGATAGTAGGGAGCAAACAAACCAAAAATGGCGAGATTTCCTTATCAGGCCATTTCGATTTAATCTATATATAGAAATTTAATAGAAATTGCAAATGCCTAATGTGAACAAAATAATTGTATAAAAAACAAAGACTATAAAGAATCACATAGAAAATAAACTTGCAAAACCTTTATTTTCAGTTATAAATTTAAATATATTGGTAATTAAAAAAGGTTTTTTAAAATGACAGCAAATGATAAAGAATTAATTTTAAAATCTATGCTTTCAACAAATTATCAAAACCGTGCGGCACTATCACTTATTACCTCACAGTTTTTAGTTTATGCGCTTTTAAATCTAGGGTTTAAAGAGGTTAAGCATGGAACAATATTTTTGGCTGTCATTGCAATAACAGGCCTAATTGGTGGTTTATTTTTTTATTTTCGTGCTGTTAGTTTTAAATTGTCAGAACCGAAATTTAAAATCTATCGCGATTTGATAGAATAATATTTTCAATTCCAAGTTTAAACTGAATTATCGCTTTCAATAGTTATTTTTCAGCTTTAATATCAAAAAATGTTCTTTGATAAGCGAAAGCGCCTGAAAATTCATATTAGCCTGTCTAAATGGACGCCGCGTGGGCTTTTTGCGCGCTCTTTGCTTATTATTGTTTTGCCGATTGCAATTATGCAAATCCTTGTAACTTATTTGTTTTTTGATTTGCATTGGGGGCAGGTTTCACAATTTCTATCTGAATCTGCAGCCGGCGATGTGGCCTATATCACAAAATCTTATACGGATGCGCCAAATCCACAAAACCTTGCCCATTTGCAAAAAGAGGCACAGGATAAATTACGCCTTTCATTTGCACTTCAAGAAAACGCGCAATTGCCAAAAGATATTCGCCGCGCAAAAATTCCAGCTTATGACAGGACATTGCGGCGTGCGCTTTCGGCATCTTTAAAGCAAGAATATTGGTTTGATACCACGCGCTATCCTGATTATGTGGATATAAGGGTGAAAGTTCCACAAGGGGTTTTGCGGTTTCTGGCCTATCGTGACAGGGTTTTTGCATCAACTGGTGGAATTTTTATCCTTTGGCTAGTTGGTGCAACCTTAATGCTTGCAACGGTTTCGGTTTTATTCATCCGCAACCAAGTGCGCCCAATTGAAAGACTATCGGAGGCCGCCGAAAGCTTTGGCCTTGGTGAAAAAGTTGAGTTAAAACCCGCAGGGTCACGTGAAATTCGCCGCGCAACACAGGCATTTTTGGATATGCGCGCCCGCATTAACCGCCATATTGAACAAAGAACCAATATTTTAGCGGGGGTTTCGCATGATTTACGCACCCCCCTTACCCGCCTTAAACTTGAACTTGCGATGATGCCACAAAGCGAGGATTTGGATCATGCCAAGCAAGATATAAAGCAAATGGAAGAAATGCTTGATGAATATCTTGATTTTGCGCGCGGGCAATGGGCCGAAGAAACCGAAAACTTTAATATTAAGCCGATTTTAGAAAGCGTATTCAAAGATGTTTCGCGCAATAATAATAACATCAAACTTGATGAAAATATCGAGGATTGCCAAATTATTGGGCGTGAAACTTCTTTAAAACGGGCGATAAATAATCTTATTTCAAATGCGCTTCATTATGGCGAAAATGTTGTTATTTCACTTGAAAAGGGTGATAAATTCGCATTCATTAATATTGATGATGATGGCCCAGGAATTGCGCAAAGTGAAATTGATTTTGCCCTAAACCCATTTTCACGCCTTGATAGTGCCCGCAATCAAAACCAAAAAGGCGTTGGTCTTGGATTATCAATTGCCCGCGATATTGCGCGTTCGCATGGCGGTGAATTATTATTATCAAAAAGCCAAATGGGCGGCCTTAAGGCAAGTTTACGTTTGCCTTTACTTACCTAATTCGCGCGATCTATCGGCGCATGCATCAACTGCTTTTTTTATGATTTTTTCAAAAGCATCATTTTCATTGAATGCTTCTATTGCCGCTTGGGTTGTGCCATTGGGACTGGTTACTTCTTTGCGAAGGGTTTCGGGGTCGCGGCCCGATTGTTTCATTAACATTGCCGCGCCATAAATGGTTTCGAGGGCAAGTTTTTTTGATTGATTTTCTTCAATACCCTGCCCCATTCCCGCTTTTGCAAGAAGTTCAGCAAATAGAAAAACATAAGCAGGGCCAGAACCAGAAATAGAAGTTAGGCCATCAATCTGCCCCTCATTTTCAAGGCGAACAACTTCGCCAAGTGGGGCAAGAAGACCTTCGATTGTTGAATAATCATCGGCATTAAATTCATTATTGCCAATAATGCCAGTTACACCCGCCCCAATTTGCCCCGGCGTATTTGGCATTGCGCGGCAGATTTTTTTTGATGGGCATGATGCAGCGATTTTATCAATGCCAATACCAGCCATTATCGACAGAATTATTGAATTTTCGTCGGTTATTTGCGCCAAAATATTGTCGATAATTTCGCCGAACATTTGCGGCTTTACCGCAATCATTACAATGTCAAAACCCTTTGATGGATATGGATTATAATGCCATTTGGCTGCTTCAAGCTTGTTTTGCCATTCTTCGCTTAAGATTGGGTCGAAAAGTGAAATTTCTAAATCAAGTTTTTGATTTATCCATCCCTGCATCATGGCCTGCCCCATGCGACCACCGCCGATAAGGGCAATTTTTAATGCCATTATGCTTCACCCGAAGTTTCGAAAAGTGCCGCCTGCGCCGCTTGTTGCGGGGTTTTCCCACCCCATAAAAGGAAGTTGAAGGCAGGATAGAAACGTTCACACGCTTCTGCACCTGCCGCCATAATTGCTGCCATTTCCTGTGGTTCAGGATCAGGGCGACCAATAAGGCTTATAACATGGCGCCAAACAATATTTTCTTCGATTGAAGAAATTTCAAAATGACCAAGCCAAAGGGTTTCGTTCAAAATACTAATTAGAGATTGAACATCAACGCGGCGTTGATTTGGAACTTTTTGTTCAAAAATATATGAAAGCGCACATGATGATTTATCTTCACGAAGCGCAAAAACACCATGCATCTCAGTATAAGTTGTAGCCGATGAAAAATGAATTTCACCATCCACACGCTCATAAGGGCGCGATTGGGACATTAAAACCGCTTCGACACTATCCAAAGTTTCGCCAGTTTCAAAAATATCCTCATTGATCATCATTATATTTCTATGCCCCCATAGTTCTAAAAGAACTAAAATTGATTCCGTAATAAACCCAAAGGTTTTTTTATATTTATTTTCAAAAGCGTCGATTTGACACAATTATCCCATCATCGGGGCATAGTGCAAAAATTGCGCCCCAATTGAATTAGTCTGTCTTGCTTGATTTTTTCGCTTTTGGTGCGCTTAATTCATTTACCAAGGCTTCCAATTTTTCGACGCGTTCCAATAGAATATCATATTCATCGCGGCGAACCAAATCCATATCAGCGATAAAGCGTTCCATTTGGGAATTAAAAAAGGTGCGTGCTTCTTCACTCACGCCCTGTGCGACACCGGCGGCACTATTGGCAAGTTTCGCAAGGTCGTCAAAAAAAGGATGTCTTGTTTGCATGTTTTAAGGCTAACATAAAAAGAAGAATAAATCCACAAATTGTGCAGAAAGTTTTTATCCATTACATAAACCCTATATTAAGTATGTTTAATTATTAAGGGTTTTAAGGTGATTTTTAATTAATAAATAATATTAAGTTTATGCAATTATAAATTGTTATTATTGATATATTTTAATTTATAATTTCAAAATTTAATTTAATAGCACCATCAAAATCACAAAATGCATTTTTTAAATTTACGCAATAGAATATGTTTTCAATATGTTTAATTCGCGCTAATAAGAATTTATGTTTGATATTGCCATTCCTGCCCCACATATTAACCCGATTGCCATTGAAATTCCAAAATTCCATTTATTCGATTGGTCGATTGGGCCATTGGATATAAGATGGTACGCACTTGGTTATATTGCAGGCATAATAATTGCGTGGAATATTTTGGCCTATTTGTCCAAAAACGCTAAAATTTGGGGCAAAGAAAATGCGCCATTCAATAGCGAAAATGTCGATGATTTCATCTTCTATGCCATATTGGGTATTTTATTAGGTGGGCGCCTTGGTTATGTGTTTTTTTACGCCCCGCAAATGTTGCTTAACCCTATATCAATATTAAAAACATGGGAAGGCGGAATGTCGTTCCATGGCGGGATTTTAGGGGTTATAATATCGGTATTATGGGTTTCTTATTCAAAGAAAATAAAGCTTCTTAACCTTGCTGATGCGGTTGCGCTTTCCGCGCCGCTTGGGATTGGGATTGTAAGGATTGCCAATTTCATAAACCAAGAATTATGGGGCCGCGTTACAGATGTGCCATGGGCATTCATTTTTGAAACCGATGAACAAAGATTACCCCGCCATCCAAGCCAATTATATGAATCACTTTGCGAAGGATTTTTACCCTTTATCATTTTATATTTGGCGGTTTTCAAGTTCAAATCACTTCAAAAAAATGGTTTGACGGCGGGGATTTTCCTTTGCCTATATGCAATTGCCCGCATCAGCCTTGAAAACTTCCGTGAGCCTGATGCAGATTTAATTTTCGGCTTTACGCGTGGCATGGTTTATTCAATTCCATTATTGCTTTTAGGGATTGGTTTTATTGTCAATTCACTACGTAAAAAGGATGTGATCATCAAATAATGTCACTCCTTAATAAAATTACGCGCCATATTCAGCATACAGGCCCGATGGGAATCGCTGAATTTATGATGCTTTGTCTTTATGATGATGAATTTGGCTATTACAAAAACCATAAACCAATTGGTGCCGATGGCGATTTCATAACTGCC